>NZ_JBHYMK010000049.1:0-59302 GCF_042743065.1 Streptomyces sp. NPDC058872 | reverse complement strand
GCCACACCGCGAAGTCCGCGTACTGCACGGGGAGTGCCGACCATTCCGGGGCCTCACCCGCGCACCGCGCCGCGTACGCACGCGACACGTCACGGACGAGGGGGGCGACGGACCAGCCGTCCCAGGCGATGTGGTGGACGACCAGGAGCAGCAGGTGCTCGTCGGGGGCAGTGCGGTACAGGTGGGCACGGAGGGGAATCTCGGTGGTCAGGTCGAAACCACGGCCCGCGCGGGCCGCCGACACCGACACCGCACCCGCGGCGTCCACCTCGGCCGCCTCCAAACCCGGCCACACCTCCGCCGCGTCCAAAACCACCTGCCGCGGCTCCCCGTCCACCTCCGGGAACACCGTCCGTAGACTCTCGTGCCGCCCCACCACGTCCGCCAGCGCCGCATCCAACGCCGCCACGTCCAGCGCACCCGACAACCGCACCGCGAAGGAGACGTTGTAGGCGGCCGACCCGGGGTCGAGCCGGTTGAGGAACCACAGCCGTGTCTGGGTGAAGGAGAGCGGCAGGTGCCCGCTGGCCTCCGGGCGGGGGGTGCGGGCCAGGGCGGGCCTGACCGTGTCGCCGGTGCCGAGGCGGGCGACGACGCCGGCCACGGTCCGCGCCTCGAAGAGGGTGCGGATCGGCAACTCGACGTCGAGCGCCGACCTGGCGCGGCTCACCACCCGGGTGGCGAGGAGGGAGTGGCCGCCCAGCTCGAAGAAGTCGTCGTCGATGCCGACGTCGGTGATCTGGAGCAGTTCGGCGAAGATGCCGCAGAGGATCTCCTCGGCCGGGGTGCGGGGACCGCGGCCGCGCCGGGTGCGGGTCTCCTCCGGGTCGGGCAGCGCCTTGCGGTCCAGCTTGCCCTGCGGGGTGAGCGGGAGTTCGTCGAGGCTCACGATCGCGGCGGGCACCATGTACTCGGGCAGGACGGCGGCGAGCGCGTCCCGCAGCGCGGCGGCGTCGACGCCCCCGGGCGTCGCGGGGACCACATAGGCGACGAGCCGGTCCTCCTGGCCGGTGGCGTTCCGGACGACGGCCGCGGCCTGGCGGACCTCCGGGCGGGCGGCGAGCTCGGTCTCGATCTCGCCGAGTTCGACCCGGAAGCCGCGCAGCTGCACCTGGTCGTCGGCGCGGCCGACGTAGTGGAGCTGTCCGTCGGGGCGCCAGTTCGCCAGGTCGCCCGTGCGGTACATGCGGGCGCCGGCGGGCCCGTAGGGGTCGGCCACGAACCGCTTCGCGGTGAGGGCAGGCCGGTCCTTGTAGCCGCGGGCGAGGTTGCCGCCGACGTACAGTTCGCCGACGGCTCCGGTCGGGACCGGGCGGAGCGCGTCGTCGAGGACGTAGACGCGGTGGGCGGCGGTGGGGCGGCCGATCGGCGGGTGGCCGGCGGTCCCCAGCGGGTCGCTGACCGTGGAGGCGAGCACGGCCTCGGTGGGTCCGTAGCCGTTGAACATGCGGACCTGCCCGGCCCAGCGTTCCACGACGTGCGGCGGGCAGGCCTCACCAGCGACGATCAGGGTGAGGTCGTCGGGGAGCCGGGAGCCCTCCGGCAGAGCGCCGACGACGACCGGCGGCAGCCCGGCCAGATTGACCCGGTGCCGGTGGAGCAGGTCGACGAGGGGCTTCCCGGGGACGCGGCAGTCCTCGTCGGCGACGACGAGGGTGCCGCCGGCGAGCAGGGAGAGACTGAGCTCCCACACGGAGGCATCGAAGCTGAACGAGGCGAACTTCAGGACGCGGGCCCGGTGGTCGACGTCGAACTCCTCGACGAGGCTGGCCACCATGGCGGCGAATCCGGCGTGGTCGACGATGACGCCCTTGGGCCGGCCGGTGGAGCCCGAGGTGTAGATGACGTACGCGGGGTGCCGGGGGTCGAGGGCCGTGGGCCGGTCGGTGTCCTCGGGCGCGTGGTCGGGCAGCGCGGCGAGCGCGGCGGCCGTGTCCTCCCCGTCGAGCAGGAGGACGTCGCAGTCGGCGGCGGGCAGCCGGCCGGCCAGCTCCGTGGTGGTCACCAGGGTCGCCGGGCCGCTGTCAGAGAGCATGAACGCGATGCGGTCGGCGGGGTACTTGGGGTCGACGGGCAGGTAGGCGGCGCCCGCCTTGAGGACGGCGAGGAGGGCCGCGGTCATCTCCACGGGGTCGGGCAGGGCGAGGGCGACGGTCCGCTCGGGTCCGGCGCCCCGGGCGAGCAGCAGCCGGGCGAGCCGGTTGGCACGCCGGTCCAGCTCGTCGTACGTGACCTCGGTGTCGCCGGAGACGAGGGCGACGGCGTCCGGGTTCTCGGCCACGCGGGACTGGAACAGGGCGGGGATGACGGGCCGGGGCGTGTCGTCGGCCCGGCCGCCCCATTCCTGGACGATCCGCCGCTGCTCGGCGGACTCGTCGAGGGTGAGCCGTCCGACGGGGGTGCCGGGGTGGGTGACGGCGGTGCCGACGACCTCGACCAGCTGCCGGAGCGTCTCCTCGACGGCGGACCGCTCGTGCGCGGAGGGCCGGTACTGGAGGGTGAGCGTGAGCCGGGGGCCGGGGTGGACGAGGACGGCGAGCCCGCGCTCGGTGGCGAGACGGGTGGTGCCGTCGCCCAGGCGCAGGGCGGGCACGAGCGCGTTCAGGGCGGTCAGGTCGGCGCGCGGCTGGTTCTGGAAGCTGAAGACCGTGTCGAAGAGGTCTCCGGCGCCCGCGAGCCGCTGCACCTCGCCCAGCCCGATGTGCTGGTGCTCCAAGAGGTCGGTCTGCTGGGCGTAGAGGCGTCGGACGAGGTCGGTGAACGGCTCCGCCGGGTCGAGGGTGACCCGCTGCGGGAGCATGTTGAGGAAGAGGCCGACCATGCCCTCGACGCCGGGCAGCTCCGGCGGGCGGGCCGAGGCGACGGTGCCGAAGACGAGGTCGCCGCGTCCGGTGCGGCGGCCGAGGACCACGGCCCAGCAGGCCTGGAGGACCGTGTTGAGGGTGACGTTCCGCTCGCGGGCCCAGGAGGTGAGCCGTGCGGTGAGGTCCTCGGGCAGTTCGTGGACGAGGGACTCGGGCGGGCGGGAGCCTTCGGTGTGCTCGCCGGTGGACAGCAGGGTGGGTTCGGTGACTCCGGCAAGCGCGGTCCGCCAGGCGGCCCGGGCCGACTCGGTGTCCTGGGCGGCGAGCCAGGTGAAGTAGTCGCGGTAGGGCGGCGCGGGCGGCAGCACGGAGGCGTCGCCGCCGGCGGCGTACAGGGTGAAGAGCTCGCGGGCGAGGATCCCCAGGGACCAGCCGTCCGCGAGGAGGTGGTGCAGGGTCCAAAGGAGCCGGATGCGGTCGCCGGGCAGGCGGATCGCGGTGAACCGCAGCAGCGGCGCGGTCGTCAGGTCGAAGCCCCGCTCCCAGTCGGCCTCGGTCAGCCGGGCCGACTCGGCGTCCCGTTCGGCCTCCGACGCCGTCCCGGTGAGGTCGACGTCGGTCCACGGGGCGCGGACCTGGCCGGCCACGTGCTGCACGGGCTGCGTGTCAGGCGCCGCCTCGGGGAAGCTCACCCGGAGTCCCGGGTGCCGGTCGAGGAGCGCGTCGGCGGCGGCGCGGAAGGCGTCGGTGTCGAAGGGGCCCTCGATGTCGAGGACGGTCTGGAGCAGGTAGCTGTCGGTGCCGTGGCGCTCCAGCTCGGCCTGGATGAGCAGGCCCTGCTGGAGCGGGGAGAGCGGCAGGATCTCGGCGCGGGGGCCGCGCGCGGCGGCCTCGGCGGCGTGCCCGGCGAGGGTCTCCAGGGCGCGGAACCAGGTGCGGGCGATGTCCTCCGCGGCGGCGTCCGGAAACAGGTCGCCGGCCCAGATCCAGTCCGCGACCAGGTGCGGTCCGTCGGCGCGGTCCTCGGTGACCGGGGTGACGGCGAGGACGTGCCGCAGCGGCATGCGGGGGTGGACGCCGGTACCGATGACGGCGTCCTCGGTGACGAGGGACCAGTCGCCGCTGGGGGCGTCGGTCTGGAAGCGGCCGAGGTAGTTGAAGCCGATCTCGGGCACGCCGTGGCGGGCGAGCGCGGGGAGGGTCTGCGGGTTGAGGTGGCGCAGCAGACCGAAGCCGAGGCCGTGGTCGGGGAGTCGCCGCAGGCGGCTCCGGACGTCCTGGAGGGCGGTGCCGGCGGTCTCGCCGCCGGCCCACAGGTCGTCCCAGTCCACGCCGGGGCCGGGTCCGAGGAGGACGGGGTAGACGCTGGTGAACCAGCCGACGGTGCGCGACAGGTCGACGTCGTCGGTGAACTGCTCGCGGCCGTGGCCCTCCAGTTCGACCGTGGTGTCGGCCGGCTCGGCCCCGTTGCGGCGGCGCCAGTCGGCGACGGCCATGCCGAGGGCGGTGAGGAGCAGGTCGTTGATCTCGCCGTCGTGGATGCCGCGGACGCCGGCGAGGACGGCGGACGTCGCGCGGGTGTCGAGTTCCAGGCGCAGGCGGTGGGCGGTGCCGTAGACGTCGCGCGAGGGGTCGAGCGGGCGGTCGCCGAGCGGTGCGGTGCCGGCAGCGAACTGTTCGTTCCACAGGGGGAACTCGGCGACCCGTTCGGCGGTCCTGGCATGGGCGCCCAGTCTGCTGGTCCACTCACGGTACGAGGTGGGGACGGGGTCCGGGCTGTCGCCCGCGACGGCGCGGGCGAGGTCGGAGACGAGGACGCGCCAGGAGACGCCGTCGACGCACAGGTGGTGGGTGAGCCAGACCAGGCGGCCCGAGCGGCCGGGGCCGCGGTCGAGCAGGACGAGCTGGGTGACCTGGCCGGTGTCCGGGGAGAGCCGGGCGCGGGTGAGGTCGGTTTGCTCGCGGACGGCGTCGGCCAGGGCCCGGGGGTCGTCGGCGAGGGAGGACGCGTCGACGTGGCGGACGAGGTCGGCGGCGGTGACCGCGCTCGGCGGGAGCGCTTCGAAGGACCAGAGCCCCTCGACGGGGACCGTGAGCCGGGTGCGCAGGGCGGCGTGTCGGTCGAGGAGGGCGTCGACGGCGGCGCGGAGGGCTTCGACGCCGAGTCCTACCGGGGTGCGCAGGACGACGAACTGGCTGTACTCGCGGGAGCGTTCGTCGAGGGCGGCGAGGTCCTCGCGCAGTTGGTGGGCGATCGGGGCGAGTTCGATCTCGCCGGTGCCGTCCTGGGCGGGGCCGGCCGGGCGGGCGGGCCCGTCGGCGGGGGTGGCGGCGGCAACGGCGCGGGGGGTGCCGTGCTTGCGGATCAGCAGCGGGGTGACGGCGAGGCCGGCCTTGCGGGCGTGGCTGACCGCCTGGATGGCGGTGATGCTGTCGCCGCCGAGCTCGAAGAAGTTGTCGTCGGGGCCGGCGGGGACTCCGAGGACCTCCGTGAAGACGGCGCGGAGGATCTCCTCGCCGCGGGAGCGGGGGGTGGCCGGGTCGGGGGCGGTGCTCGCGCGGCCGGTCGGGGGCAGGGGCAGTGCCTTGCGGTCGACCTTGCCGTGGGCGGTCAGCGGCAGCGCGTCGAGGACGAGGAGGTGCTGCGGCACCATGTACGCGGGCAGGTGCGCCGCCAGGTGCGCGCGGAGCGCTCCGGTGTCGAGGGCGGTGTGCTCGCGGGGGACGCAGTGGCCGACGAGGTGCTTGCCGCCGGAGGCGTCGGCCGTGACCGTGACGACGGCGTCGGCGACGTCCTCGTGGCGGCGCAGGATGGTCTCGATCTCGCCGAGTTCGATGCGGTGGCCGCGGATCTTCACCTGGTGGTCCCGCCGTTCGAGGAAAACGAGTTCGCCGTCGTCGTCCCAGTGGACGCGGTCGCCGGTGCGGTACATGCGGGTGCCGGCGGGACCGTACGGGTCGGGGACGAAGGTGCCGGCGGTGCGGGCCGGGTCGGCGAGGTAGCCGCGGCCGACGCCCGCGCCGGCGATGTACAGCTCGCCGGGGATGCCGTGCGGGAGGGGCCGCAGGTCGTCGCCGAGGACGTACAGGCGGGTGTTGCGGACGGGGGCGCCGATGGGGACGGGCCGGTCGGAGGCCGGGGCGTGCACGATGCGGGCGTGGGTGACGTCGTCGGAGCACTCGGTGGGCCCGTAGGCGTTGACGAGGGGCGTCCCGGGGTGGTGGGCGAGCCAGCGGCGGCAGAGGTCGGCGGGCAGGGCCTCGCCGGTGACCATGAGGTGGCGCAGGACCGGCAGGTCCATGCCGGCGCCGGTGAGGTCCCAGGCGTCGAGGGCGGCGCGCAGCAGGGACGGTACGACCTCGAGGACGGTGACGCCGTCGGCGGCGGCGAGCGCGAACAGGAGGTCGGGGTCGGCGGCGGTGTCCCGGCCGACGACGCGCACCCGGCCGCCGACAACGAGCGGGGTGAGCATCTGCCAGACGGAGATGTCGAAGGTGACGGGGGCGTTCTGCACGAGCGTGTCCCGCTCGGTCAGCGCCAGCTCGTCGACCTTGGCGAGCAGGTGGTTGGCCATGCCCGCGCGGTGCACCATGGCGCCCTTGGGCTGCCCGGTGGAGCCGGAGGTGAAGATCACGTAGGCGAGGTCGAGCGGTGCGCCGACGAGCGGCGCGAGGCCGTCCAGGGGGTCCTCGGCGCCGTCGGGGGTGACGATCCGCACGGGCCGCCCGGCGGCCGCGGCAGCCTGCTCGGCGAGGCGGCGGTGGGGCGCGTCCGCGATCAGGTGGTCGATGCCGTTGTCGGCAAGCAGGGCGGCGGTGCGCGCGACGGGCGCGTGCGTGTCGAGGGGTACGTAGGCGCCGCCGGCGCCGATGACGGCGAGCACCGAGGCCAGGTAGCCGGCGCCGGGGGTGGCGAGGATGCCGACGAGGCCCGTGCCGGGGAGGGTGCGGGAGAGCGCGGAGGCACGGGCGACGAGGGAGGCGTACGTGGTGCGGGCGTCGTCGTCCTCGACCGCGACCGCGTCGGGGCGGCGGGCGGCCTGCTCCCGGACGCGCTCGACGACGCAGGTGAGGTCGGCGGGGCGCTCGGGTCCCGAGGCGGTGCGCAGCCAGGCGGTGCGGCTCTCAGCCGTGGGGGCGTCGGGCAGGTCGCCGGGGATGTCCAGGCCGCCGACGCGCTCCTCGCCCGCGGCCTCGGCGAACCGTCCGACGAAGGCGGCGAGCCGGGCGAGGTGCCGGGCGGTCTCGGCGTCGCCGTAGCGGCCGGGGCTGCCGTTGAGGTGGATCTCCATGCCGTCGCCGGGTGTCTCGACGAGGGTGACCATCAAATCGTCGACGAGGCCGGTGGACAGGTTGTGCACCTCGGCCGTGCACGGGCCGAGGTCGAGTCCGGTCTGCTGCGGCAGCAGGTTGACGAAGGGACCGAAGGGGCGGCGGTCGTCGCTGCGCAGTCCCATGTCGCGGCGGATCGCGCTGACCCGGTGCCGCTGGTGCCGGAGGACCTGGGCGAGTTCCCGGGAGGTGAGCCGGAGCAGTTCCGCCTTGGTGAGGGTGGGCCGCACCGGTACGCGCAGGGGCAGGTAGTTGGCCATCATGCCGGGCACGGCCCGCTGGCGGGCGTTCATCCGGGCGGTGGCGGGCAGGGTGAGCAGCACGTCCTCGGTGCCGGACGCCCGCTGGGTGTAGAGGGCGACGGCGGCCATGGCCACGGTGGGCCAGGTGACGTCCGAGCGGCCGGCGGTGTCGCGCAGGGCTCGTACCGTCGCATCGGGCAGGACGACGGAGTGGCGCAGGAACCCGCTGGGGTGTCCGGCGGCGGGGGGCCTGCGGGACAGGGTGACCGGTTCCGGCGGCTCGGGGAAGCGCCGCTGCCAGAACTCCGCGTCGCGGCGGGCGGCTCCTGACGCGCGGTAGGCAGTCTCGGCGTCGACCAGCTCGCGCAGGGGCGGCAGCGGGGTGCCGGGCGCGGTGCCGTCGGCGTCGGCGGCGTACAGCTCGGCGAGCCGGCGCCACAGGACCGTCTGGCTGAAGCCGTCGCACAGCAGGTGGTGCACGCACAGGTAGAAGAAGGCGCGGTCGGGGGCGACGGTGAGGACGGCGGTCCGCATCAGCGGGAAGTCGTCGAGGCCCATGGGGACGGCGAGGTCCTGCGCCATCCATTCCCGGGCGGCCTCGGCGGGGTCTTCCGCGTGCCGCAGGTCGAGCTCGGTCAGCGGCGGCTCCGGGAGCCGTTCGACGGTCTGGTGCGGTTCGCCGTCGCGGTCGGTGAAGCGGGCGCGCAGGCATTCGGCCTCGTCGACGAGCCGGCGGAGCGCGGTGCGGAAGCGGTCGGTGTCGAGCGGGCCCCGGATGTCCAGGTATCCGGCCGAGTTGTACGCGCTGCCGCGGCCCGCGGCCCGCGCGTCGAGCCAGATCTCCACCTGGCCCGCGGTGAGCGCCGGTCCGGCGCCCGGAGTCGATGTCATCACAGGCTCCCAGGGGAGGTCGGGCCGACCCGGACGGGATCGGCGGGATGGTGCGGTGCGGGCTGGGCGTGCGGGGGGCGGTGGCCGGGGGCCCTCGGGGCGGGCGGCGGCGCGAAGGGGTCCTCGGTGAGGGTCTCCGGGCCGAACGCCTCGCCGACCCAGGCGTCGTCGTAGACGGTGTCGAGATACCGCTCGCCGAGGTCGGGGGCGATGGCGACGGCGGTCAGTCCGCCGGCGCCGGGGCGGTTCTCGCGCAGCCAGCGGACGGCGCCGCTGAGCACGGTGCCGGTGGAGCCGCCGAGCAGGAAGCCCTCGCGCAGCAGCGCCCGGCAGGCGCGCACGGTGTCCTTCTCGGGGACGATGACGACGTCGTCGAGGAGCGAGGCGTCCAGGAGGGCGGGCCGCACGCTCGTGCCCACGCCGGGGATGAGCCGGGGGGCGGGCTCGCCTCCGAAGTTGACCGAGCCGGCCGCGTCGACGGCGACGATGGTCACCGCCGGGTTGTGCTCGCGGAAGAAGCGGGCGCAGCCCATCAGGGTGCCGGTGGTGCCCGCGCCGACGAAGAGGACGCCCAGGTCCGGGAAGGCCTTCGCGATCTGCGGGGCGGTCGACTGGTAGTGCGCGGTCCAGTTGCCCGTGTTGGCGTACTGGTTGAGCCAGTGGTAGTCGTCGTGCTCCTCGCACAGCCGGCGGACCAGGTCCAGGCGCGCGCCGAGCAGCCCCCGTTCGGGGTGCGGCCGGGAGACCACACGTACGTCGGCGCCGAGCCGCTGCATCAGCCTGCGGGACGCCTGGGTGCACCGTGAGTCGGTGATACAGACGAACCGGTAGCCCCGGCTGACGGCGACCAGGCTGAGCGCCACCCCCAGGTTGCCGGACGAGCTTTCGACGATGGTCATTCCGGGGCGGAGCGCCCCGGCGCGCTCGGCGGACTCCACCATCTCGTTCGCGGCGCGGAGTTTGACCGAGCCCGCGAAGTTGAAGCCCTCACATTTCAGGTAGAGGGGATATCCGGTGACCCGCCGGACGTCGACGAAAAGGTCGTCGATGTCGAATTCCTGCGGCGTCGTGATGACTGGCATGCGTCTACTCCCGCCCGATGCGCGCGTGTTCAGCCCGTGGTGGTCTGCCGCTGTCCGTAGCGGTCCAGTTCGTGGAAGAAGTCGTCGACGACGTGGAGTTCACCGGCGTCGCGGACGAGGTCGTGGACGTACTTGCCGACGGCGAGGTCGAGCACACCGAGCCCGAAGGGGGAGAACACCAGCGGGAGCGACGGATCGGGCC
The DNA here is from genome assembly GCF_042743065.1 of Streptomyces sp. NPDC058872. Taxonomy (NCBI): domain Bacteria; kingdom Bacillati; phylum Actinomycetota; class Actinomycetes; order Kitasatosporales; family Streptomycetaceae; genus Streptomyces; species Streptomyces sp. NPDC058872. The sequence continues at coordinate 49,749 of NZ_JBHYMK010000049.1, read as the reverse complement.
GTACGGACCCGGTGATCACGTCGTACAGGGTACCGGCGATGAAATCGCGGTTTCCCATGCGCTGTTCGGCCAGGTGCACCGAGGTGTCGGCCTTGAGGCAGTGCTCGATGTCGTCGACGATGTTGGCCGAGGCCAGGACGACCTCGGGTGCCAGGTCGCGCAGCGACACGTTCAGGACGAGCGGGCGGTGCGCGAAGAGTTCGGGGTCGGTGACGTGCGGTGCGCTGACGACGGTGGCGAAGACGACGAGGTCGGAGGAGCGCAGCAGGTCGTCGGAGGTGTCGTGGACGGTGACGGGGGCCCGTTCGCCGCTCTGCTCCAGGTAGACGCGGAACTCGCGCGCGTACTCGGGGCGCAGGTCGTGGACGCCCACGTGCTCGAACTCCCAGCCGGTGGCGGCCAGGAAGGTGTGGACGTAGCGGGCGATGAGTCCGGTGCCCACGATGCCGAGCCGCAGCGGCCGGGGACGGCCCTGGGAGAGCCGGTCGGCGGCAAGCGCGGCGGACGCAGCGGTCCGGACGGCGCTGATGATGGAGCCCTCCATGCAGGCGAACGGATAGCCCGTGACGGGGTCGTTCAGGAGGAGGGCGGCCGAGGCGCGGGGCAGACCGGAGGCGATGTTCCCGGGGAAGCTCGATATCCATTTGATGCCGTCCACGCCGACGTCTCCGCCGCAGGAGGCGGGCAGCGCGATGATCCGCGCGTCGGGCCGGTCGGGGAAGCGCAGGAAGTAGGAGGGCGGGTTCACGGTCCGGCCCGCTCCGTGGAGCCGGTAGGCATCCTCCACGATCTCCACGACCTGCTTCTCGCGGCCGGTGAGGGCGGCCTGGACCTGCGCGCCCGGTATCACTGCGAAAGCCGGGGACGGCTTCTCCATGGCTGTGTCCACCTCATTCTCAAACGATGACGTGCTCGGCTCGGCCGAGGACGATGAGTGCATGGTTGCGCCGGGCCCTGACGGCAGGCTGATCCACCGCTGACGGGACGGCACTGTCAGCGGGTGGCGAGGGGCGGTGCGGCGCGGTCGATCTTCCCGCCGAGCAGCCCCTGGAAGAGGTTCAGTCGCTGCATGTGCGCGGTGCCTTCGAGGAACTCCATCGCCCGGGCGTCCCGGGTGAGTTTGTCGAGCAGCGGTTGGTCGAGGCGGGCGCCAGGACCGAAGAAGGAGCAGGCCGCCAGGGTGATGTCCTCGGCGAGTGCGGCGGTGCGCAGTTTGGCGGCGGAGGCCAGGTGGCCGTCGGTGCCGCGGGCGTCGACGGCGGCCGCCGCGTGGTGCACCAGGAGGCGCGCCGCGTCGACGCGCCGGCGGAGGTCGTCGAGCCGCTCGCGTTCGGCCGCGCGCAGGGTGCCGCGGTGGGCGGTGACGTATTCGAGAGCGGCGCGGGCGATGCCGACGGAGATGGCGGCGACGCCGGGGCGCAGCAGGTTGAAGGTCTGCACGAAGGCCCACACGCCGCGCCGGGTGGCGGGCAGGTGCCGGCCGAGGAAGCGTTCTTCGGGGACGGGGACGCGGTCCATGACGATGGAGCTGATCCGGGCGCCGCGCAGTCCGATCATGTCGAGCGGTTCGGCGCGGAAGCCGGGGTCGGCCGTGTCGACGAGGACGGCGGTGATGCCGAGCGGTCCCGGCCTGCTGCGGGCGAACACCACGCCGAGCTGGGCGCGCGAGGCGTTGCCGACGTAGCGCTTCTCGCCGCTCAGCAGGGCGCCCCCGGGGGTGGGGGTGAGGATAGTGCGCAGCGCGGCGGCATCCGAGCCGCCGTCCGGTTCGGTGAGGGCGAAGCAGGTCCACAGCGGCTCACTGAGCATCCGGCCGTAGAACCAGTGCTTCTGGGCCTCGTCGGCGAAGAGGCCGACGGCGACCCCGGCGAGGAGCGGTCCTGGCGCGGCGACGAGCGTGCCCACGTCGGCGCAGGCCAACTCCTCCATGACGACAGCGCGTTCGAGGGCGGAGTCGCCGTAGAAGCGGTGTCCGTCGATCTTCTCCGGCTCGTGTCCGTACGCGGCGGGGATGCCCATGGTGGCGAGATGGCGTACGGCCGGCAGGTCGAAGTGGCGGCGGACGGCCTCCGGGTCGCGGTCGATCTCCAGCGCGAGCGGGCGCAGGTCCGCGCCCCATTCGCGCAGCCGGCCGCGGAGCGCCGCCAGGCGGGCGTCGACGTGGTTCACGGCGTGACCTCCCCGCCGGTGTGGGCCTCGGCGAGCAGCTCCGAGACGTGGACGGTCATGCCGGGGCTGTTCCTGAGGTAGCCGGAGGCACCGAGCAGCCGCACCTGCTCGCGGTCGGCGGCGGTGATCCGGCGGTGCAGGTGGTGCAGCATGCCGGTGTCGAGGTCGCCCGGGGCGGCGCCGGTCAGGACGGCCCGGACCTCCAGGTGCTCGACGAGGACGTCGGCGATCGTGCCCTTGACCAGCTGCTGCTGGAGCAGGGTGGAGTCCCCGGTCCGCCGGTGCGCGAGACGGACGACGCAGGCGGCCCGCAGGCCCTCGGAGAGTCCGAGGCGCAGCCACACCAGACCGAGGGCGTACGCGGCGCTCCGGGCCCGGCCGGCCGCGTCCGGGCGGTCGGCGTCGTCCGGTCCGGGCCGGGTGACCCGGGTCGTGAGCACGGGGCCGCCCGGCAGGTCCGTCCCGGCCGGCGCGGTCTCCCGGCGGCGCTCGCGGGGGTGGCGCAGACCGCCGATCCATACCTCGTCGGCCTCGGCGTGGGTCCGGGCGTCCACGACGGCGTGCCCGGCGGGTCCGCACGGCAGCAGGCCGGGCAGGACGGCGGAGCCGAGCGCGGCGAGCGCGGGGGCGAACCCCTCGTGCCGGGCCGTGGCGTGGACGTGTCCGGTCAGCGCCGTGTCGTCGGGCGCGAGCGTGGTCATGTGTCTCTCCGGACCAGGCAGGCGCTGAGTTCGCCGGTCTCCGGGTCGTGGTCGAGCAGGGCGAGGCGGCCCTCGTGCGGGGCCCGCCGTGCCTCGGCGACCAGTTCGGTCAGGGTGGCGGAGGCCGGGAACCCGGCCGGGGCCCGCAGCCGGCGGCCGGTGTGGCCGGCCGGTCCGCTGTCCGCGTCGAGGCCGGGGCCGAGGACGAGGGGGCCGTCCGGGTCGTAGCCGAGGCCGTCGAGGAGCGCCGGGGCCAGGCCCGGCACGTCGTCGGGGCCGACGCCGGAGGCACGGCGGACCGCCAGCTCCCCGGCCGCTCCGTCGGCGCTAAACAGCAGGGCGACTCCGGCGTCCCCGGCGAGGTCGCGGCCCGTCTCGTACGGCAGGGTCGCCTGGTCCAGGACGAACACGGCGGCCGAGCGGTAGCCCTGCCGCCGGACGTACCGGCCGGCCAGTTCCAGGGCGACGAAGGGAGCCGCGGTGCCGCAGTCGGCGACCGTGAGGACCTGCGGGTCACCGGGGACGAGCACGGACAGGGCGGTGACCGCGGCGAGCCGGCAGTCGAGGTCCGGGGTGGTGTGGGCGACGACGACGAGCTCGGCGTCGACGGGCCCGGCCGACAGGTCGGCGAGGAGCGCCGCGGCCATGACGGCGAAGGTGTTGCCGGTGCCGCGGGCGGCGACCTCGGGGCGGTGCTCGACCCCGTAAAGGGTGGTGAGGTCGGCGAAGTGCCGGGCAGAGAAGGCGTCGTCGATCCGTGCCGGGCCCTCGGGGAACGTACGGTGCACGGCCGCGGCCAGGGGCAGCGGGAACACCCCGGTGTCCTCGGCGGCGCGGGGTGCCGGGGCGGGCTGCACGGTCATCCGCGGGCACCCGTTTCGGCGGCGATGAAGTCCGTCAGCGAGCGCACGCTCGCGAAGTGCGCCATCTCCAGCGAGTCCGTGTCGAACTCGATGTCCAGCGACTCCTCCAGACGCATCAGCATCTCGAAGACGCCCGTCGAGTCGAGACCCAGCTCGTCGAAGAGCCGGGAGTCCTCGGTCAGCTCCGGCAGGTCGTAGTCGAGCACGTCGTGGAGGGCCGCGGAGATCTCGGAGACGATCCGGGCGCGGTCGGTGGTGGTCGGAGCGGTCATGGCGGGAGTCCTTCCGGCGGTGGTCGGGGTCAGTTGGCGGCGGTGGCGCGTGCCTGGAGCACGGCCGCCGGGAGCCGCTGCTTGCTCAGGAGATCGGCGGGGCGGTCGGCCTCCCGGACGAGGTGGGCGTGTCCGTCGACGACGAGCACCTCCGCGGGGTAGCCGTGGCTGAGGAAGTTCACGGGGGACGCGGTGGGGCCGTACGCGCCGGAGCGCTCCACGCCGAGCAGGTCGCCGGGGGCGAGGGGCGGCAGCGCGATCTTCTTGGCCAGGGTGTCGTTCGGGGTGCACAGCGGTCCGGTGACGTTCCACGTCTCCGTGCCGGTCTCGTCGCCGGCGCCGCTGATCAGGCGCATCGGGAAGTTCCGCTTGACGAAGGAGCCGATGCCGACCGCCGCCATGTGGTGGTGGGTGCCGCCGTCGGTGACGGCGAAGCGCTCGCCGAGCGAGGTCTTCACGTACCGGACGCGCAGGACGTACGTGCCGGCCTCGGCGGTCAGGTAGCGGCCGAGTTCCATGACGAGCCGGGTGCGCGGGTGGCGGCCGGCGAAGCCGGCCACCACGGGGTTGAGGCCCTTCGCGAGGACGGACAGGTCGAGGTCGCTCTCGCCGTCGAAGTAGGCGACGCCGAGGCCGCCGCCGATGTCGACGAGGTCCAGGTCGAAGCCGAGCGCGGCGGAGAGGCGTTCGGCCAGCTCGACGATGCGCGTGGAGTTCTCGACGACGGACTGCTCGCTGAGGATGCGGGTGCCCATGTAGACCTGAACACCCATCAGCCGGACGTGCGGGAAGCGCTGCGCGAGGTCGGGTTCGGCGAACAGCTGTGCCTCGTCGATGCCGAACTGGCGGGGCTTGCCGCCCATGGTGAGGCCGGAGCCCTTCACCGAGAAGCCGGGGTTGACGCGCAGGGCGACAGGCGCCCGCTCGTCGCGCTCCCGGGCCAGTTCGTCGATGACGGCGAGTTCCTGGAGCGATTCGCAGACGACGGCGGCCACGCCCTCGTCCAGGCAGGCGGTCAGTTCGGCGCGGCTCTTACCCGGGCCGAGGAAGATGATGTCCTCGGGGGCGACGCCGGCCCGGCGTGCGGTGAGGAGCTCGGTCAGCGAGCAGACCTCGGCGCGGGCGCCGTGCGCGTGCAGCAGGGCGCAGACGGCGACGTTCGGGTTGGACTTGAGGGAGAAGAAGATCTCCAGGCGGGGGTCGAAGGCCTCGCGGAGCTCCCGCATCCGTCCCTCCAGCGCGTCCCCGTCGTACAGGTAGAACGGGGTGCCGTAGGTCTCGGCGAGTTCGGAGACGGGGATTCCCTGGACCTCGTGTCGTGTGGTCATGCCGCGTTGTCCTTCCGTGCCGCGAGTCGCGCGGCGATCTCCGTGTCGAGGGTGCCGACGCGGGCGTCCGAGGCCTCCACGAGGACTCCGTAGAGGCGTCCGTCGACGGTCGGCGCGGCCTGCTCCGCCGTCTCGGCGAAGCCCCCGTTGACCGTGGCGTGGTTGTTGACGAGCAGGCCGGTCCCCCGGTCCGGGTCGAAGAGGAGTCCGTCGAGCAGGTCCCGGGTCTCCGCGAACGACAGGGGGGCGGTGAGCCGGAGCGGGTAGTGGCGGGCGACGGCGATCCGGCCGTCCCGGACGAACCGCTCCTCCAGACCGACCTGGTAGGTCGACATGTTGTGCCGGGCGTTGATCTCCACGACCGGGTAGAGCCCGCCCTCGGGGTCGATCATGGCGTCCACGCCGACGACCCCGACGTAGCCGTCGGCGGCGAGGCGCTTGCCGAGCCGCTCGGCGGCGTCGCGGACCTCGTCCCGCTGGAGGGCGGAGAGCCGGGCGGGCATCCGGTGCCCCTTGTGCACACCGCCCTCGGTGAGCTGCTCCTTGACGAAGTCGAAACGCACCGAGCCGTCGCGGCCGACCGTGAACTGGTAGTTCAGGTCGGTCTCCTTGGCCACCCACTCCTCGACGACGAAGGCGACCCTCCCGTTCCCGGAGCGTTCCGCCTGCTTGCGCACCATGCCGAGGATCCGGTCGGCCCTGCGCCGGCTCTCCAGGACCGCGATGCCCTTGCCGGAGACGCCGAACGCCTCTTTGACCACGTACCGCGTCCCGCTGTCGTCGGTGGCGGCGGCGAACGCGCCGGCGAGGTCGTCGAGCGTCTCGCAGGCCCAGCCGTGGGGCTGGCGCAGCCCGAGCTCGTCGGCGACGCGGCGGCTGTACACCTTGCTGTTGACCGCCTTGCAGACGTCCGGTCCCGGCCCGGCCAGCGGCAGTCCGGTCACCTCCGTGAAGCGCCGCTCGTCCGCGGAGATGCCGTGCGCGGTGACCTGGCAGCCCTGGGCCGCCAGCGCGGACAGGGCCGTGAGCAGCGCCGGGGCGTCGAGGGCGTCCTCGGTGACCGTGCGCTGCGGCTCCTGCCGGCCGGGCACGTGGATGCGGGGCAGGGCGATGCCGAGACCGGTGAGGAAGGCGAGGTAGTCGTCGTCCGGCCGGGTCTTGAGGACGACGTGGTCGTCGGCGCCGCCGAGGAACAGGGCGAACTCGTCCATGTGGTTGACCACGGCGCCGGCCGTCGCGGCCGACAGGCGTGGCAGGGTGTGCTCGCCCTTCGCCCACTGCTGTTCCACCTCGAAGTTGCCGAGGAACAGCAGCGGGGTCTCGGGCGCCCCGGTCAGGGCTGTCGCGAGCCGCGCTCGGAAGCCCGGGAGTGTGCCGCTCATGTGCCGTCCTCTCGGTGTCAGTGCTGGAGCACGGCCGCCGCGAACGACTGGCCGAGGCCCGCGGAGGTCATCAGGTAGAAGCCTCCGGGCCGCAGTAGGCCGAGTTCGCGCGCGGACTGGTAGTTGACGAAGGGGTCGGCGCAGAAGCAGTGGCCGGTCTTCGCGATGTTCTCCAGGAAGATGCGGTCCTGGGAGATGCCGAGGTTCTTGGCGGCGACCGTCCACGAGACGCGGTTGACGTTGTGCGGGAGCACGAGGTCGAGGTCGCCGACGCCGATCCCTGCGGCGGCGAGCGCCTCGTGGATGACCTCGGACATGACGTCCTGGTAGATACGCTTGGCCTCCCTGGCCCCCTCGGGGTCCAGGTCGATCACGCCGTCGTCTCGGCCGATGATGCGGGCCTGGTAGCCCAGCACCCGGTCACGGGGGCCGTCCGCGCTGACGAGCAGGGCCGTCATGCCCTCGCCCATGATGGAGACGTCCTCGACCCACTGGGAGAACGGGGTGAACGTCTTGTCGCCGGCCAGGACCAGGGCGAGGGCGCCGGGGTCGGCGGCCAGCAGGGTGCCCGCCACGTCGAGGGCGAGCAGTCCGGTCGCACAGCCGTGGTCGGCCACGGAGAACACGGTCGCGTGGCGCAGGCCGAGCGCCTCACGCACCTGCTGGAGGGGGCTGACCGGGTAGGGCGCGGTGGTGCGCAGCCCCTTGGCGCGCACCACGTAGCGCACGCGGTCTTCCTGGCCTGCGAGCGCCTCCAGCTTCCCGGCCGCCGCGAGCAGCAGCTCGACCTCGGACTGGTCAGGCGCCTGGCAGATTTGCTCCAGGCCGTAGAGCCTGGTGAACCTGCGTACCTGCTGGTCCGTCAGACCCAGCGGTTCACGCAGTTCTTCCACGGACATGGCGGGTGGCAGATAACTCGACACCGCTTCGAGCGAGGTCATGCGCCGGGCCTCCTTGAGTGGTCGGAGCCACTCAAGACTCTTCAGAGGCGCTGACAGCGGGCTGACGCCTCGCTGATCGCCACCACCGCCACCACCGCCGACGCCGCCGAGGGCGTTCGGGCGGCGGGTGCGGCGGCGGGTGCGCGGCGGGTGCGACGGTCACGCGGCCGGTGGGGGGCGGGTGGGCCTGGGGCCCGCCCGGGTTCAGCTGTTCCTGACGGTGATGTCGCCGTTGCTGGTGCGCACTCCGAGCTCGTACTTGCCGGCCGGGTCGCTGGGCACGTCGATGGTCTGGTCACCGTTGTTGGAGTCGACGGTCACCTTGTAACTGGCCTTCGGCACGGTGAGGGTGACGGCGCCGTTGGAGGTCTGGGCACGGATGTCGGCGGGGGTGTCCGGGGCCAGGTTGATCCTGCCGTTGGAGGTCTGGGCCTGGATCCAGTCGCCCTTGATGCCGGTGCCGTTGATCTGGCCGTTGCTGGTCCGCACCTGGACGGTGCCGGTGACCCCGTTCATCTCGACGCGGCCCGAGCTGGTCGTCACCTCGACCGAACCGACCTGGGCGAGGCGGATGGCCCCACTGGAGACCTCGCCGCTGACGGGGATGCCGGCCGGCACGTCGACGGTGTAGTTGACCGAGCAGCGGTTGCCGCAACCACCGAGGATCAGCACGCCGTTCTCGATCCGGTGGGTGGCGCCCTGGGGCCGCTCGCCCTGGAACTCGATCGTGCGGTGCAGCGCCAGGGCGCCGTCCTTGACCCCGTTGACCGTGACGCCGCCCGAGCCGTTGTCGAGGCGCACCGAGGTGATCTTGCCGGAGAGGGTGCTGTCGTCCTCGTAGGTCTCCCCCTGGACGATCCCGCAGGAGGCGAGCGAGACGACGGCGGTGCCGGACACGGCGACGAGCCCGAGGCCGCGGAGTAACTGACGCATGAAGGTTCCTCAGTTCTGGAGAGTGGCCCGAACGGGCACGGGGAGTAGGCCGGTCCGGGCCCTGGTGGTCACGGCGCTCTGCGACGCTATCGCACCTGCAACGGAGCGACCATGGGGCAAACCCCCGGGTCCGGGCGCGGGCTGCCCGTACCCCGGAGGGGTGGTCCCATGCGGTGCGCGGGCCCGCCGGCGGGCGGTCAGCGAGGTGTCAGCGGGGTGTCAGCGATGGGGCCCAGCATCGTCCCATGACTGCGGCGACGACCCTGCCCCCGGGGAGAACGCTGGGCGTACTCGGCGGGATGGGGCCCGCGGCGACCGCGGAGTTCCTCCGTCTCCTCGCCAACGACGTACCGGCGTCCCGGGACCAGGAACACCCCCGGATCGTCATGCTCTCCGACCCCACCGTCCCCGACCGCACGGCCGCGATCCTCGGCGACGACACCGAGGCGGCCCGGCTCATTTGCAAACATCTGTTCACCCTCGTCGAATGGGGAGCCGATCTGCTCGCCATCCCCTGCAACACCGCGCACGCGCTGCTCGACGACATCGCTTCGGAACTTCCCGCCCCCCTCGTCGACATCGTCGACGCGACCCTCGACGAGGCGGTACGGCTGAGCCCCGAGGGCGGCTGGCTCACGGCCACCACCGGAACGGTGGCCAGCGGCCTCTACCAGAAGCGGGCGGCGACGCGGGGCTACCCGCTGCACGTGCCGGGCGACGCGGAGCAGGAGCGCGTCCACGCGGCCGCCGGGCTCGTGAAGGCCGGGCGGACCGACGAGGCCGCCGACGGCTTCCAGGACGTCGTGGAGTCCCTGTGGCGGCGGCGCTCCCTTCCGGTCCTCGCCGCCTGCACCGAACTCCCGCTCGCCCACCGGGCCTCCGCGCTGCCGCCGGAGTCCATGGTGTCCAGCCTGCAGGCGCTCTCCCGTGCCTGTGTCGCCGCACTGCTCTGAGGAGGGCCCCATGCCGTGGACCCGTACGACCGCACCGCGGGCCTCCGCCCCGGTGCGGCTCTTCTGCTTTCCGCACGCCGGCGGCTCCCCGCTGTTCTTCCGTGGATGGGGCGGCGCGCTCACCGGGGCCGAGGTGTACACCGTCTGCTATCCGGGGCGCGCCGAGCGTCTTGGCGAGGAGCCGTTCACCGACCTGCGCGCGATGGCGCGCCTGATCGCCGAGGAGATCGCCGGCGCGGACGACGGCCGGCGGGTCGTGCTGTTCGGGCACAGCATGGGTGCGCTCGTGGCGTACGAGACGGCGGCCGTCCTGGAGGAGCGCGGTGCCCCGGTACACGGGCTGCTCGTCTCGGGTGCGCGGGCGCCGCACCTGCCGCGCTCTGACGCCCCCGACGGCCCGGAGGGCGCCCTGCGGACCTTGACCGAACTTGGCGGCACCGCACCCGAGTTGCTGGCGGACCCGGACTTCCGCGCGCTGATCCTGCCCTCGCTGACAGCCGACTTCGTCATGCTCGGCGGCTACACGAAGCCGGACCGGCCGCCGCTGTCCTGTCCCGTCACGGCGCTCGTGGGGGACGCCGATCCCCGGGTGACCCCCGCGCAGGCCGAGGCCTGGCGGGAGGCGAGCCGGGGCACCTTCCGGCTGCGGACGGTGCCCGGCGACCACTTCTACCTGGCCGCCGAGCCCCCGTTCGACGCGCTCAGGGACGGCTGCCGGGCCTGAGCGTCGCCGGACGCTCCCGGTACATCTCGGCGAGCAGGAACGCCAGGTCGAGCGACTGGTCGTGGTTGAGCCGCGGGTCGCAGGCGGTCTCGTAGCGCCGGTCCAGGTCCTCGGCGCGGACTTCGTTGCCGCCTCCCACGCACTCGGTGACGTCGTCGCCGGTGAGTTCCACGTGGACGCCGCCGGGGTGGGTGCCCAGGGCGTGGTGCACTTCCACGAAGCCGCGGACCTCGTCGAGGACGTCGCCGAAGCGGCGCGTCTTGTGGCCGCTCGGCGCCGTGAACGTGTTGCCGTGCATCGGGTCGCTGACCCAGCACACCTGGGCCCCCTCCGCGGTCACCTTCTCCACGAGGGTCGGCAGCACGTCGCGGACGCGGTCGGCGCCGGCCCGGACCACCAGGGTCAGCCGGCCCGGCTCGCGCGCCGGGTCGAGGCGGTCGATGAGACCGAGGACGGCGTCGGGCGAGGCGGTGGGACCCAGCTTGACCGCGATGGGGTTGGCGACCCGGGAGAAGTACTCGACGTGCGCGCCGTCCAGGTCCCGGGTCCGCTCACCGATCCACAGCAGGTGCCCGCTGGTGGCGTACGAGCGGCCCGTCTCCCCCTCGACGCGGGTGAGCGGGGCCTCGTAGTCGAGGAGCAGCCCCTCGTGCCCGACGAAGAACTCCGCGCTCGTCAGCTCCCCGAGGCCGACGCCGCAGGCCTGCATGAAGGCGAGGGTGCGGTCGATCTCGTCGGCGATCCGCTCGTAGCGCCGGCCCGCCGCCGAGCCCGTCACGAACCCCTGGTTCCAGGCGTGCACCTGGCGGAGGTCGGCGAAGCCCCCGGTGGTGAGCGCCCGGACCAGGTTGAGGGTGGTCGCAGACGCCTCGTACATCCGCCGCATGCGCCATGGGTCGGGCGTGCGGTCCCGCTCGGTGAAGGCGGCGCCGTTGACCGCGTCGCCGCGGTAGGACGGGAGCGTGAGCCCGTCACGGTGCTCGACCGGGCTGGAGCGGGGCTTGGCGTACTGCCCCGCCATGCGGCCCACCTTCACCACCGGCAGGGCGGTGGCGTGGGTGAGGACGACGGCCATCTGGAGCAGGGTCCTGAGCTTGCCGCGCACCCCCTGGACGGTCGCCTCGCCGAAGGTCTCCGCGCAGTCGCCGCCCTGGAGGAGCACGGCCTCGCCCCTGGCCACGGCCGCCATCCGCTCGCGCAGCCGGTCGCACTCGGCGGCGAGGACCAGCGGCGGCGCCTGGGTCAGCCACCGCGTCACCGCGCGCACCTCCCCCTCGTCCGGCCAGTCCGGCTGCTGGGCGGCGACGTGCGTCCGCCAGGACCCGCCGGATTCTCTGGATTCTGTGGAGTCGCTTTCCATGGTCCGAGCTCCCTTCCCGTGCACCGATGCGGAAACCTAGAGAAGCACAGTGCATGACGGCGGGCGGGGTCAAGGAATTCGGAAGTGGTCCGTATCTGCGCGAGGCGATTGGTCTGGCACGCCGGGGGGATCACGCGGTTCTCTTTTCATCGTCGGGATGGATCGACCGCTGCCCGAGGACGATTTCGAGAATTCGACGGGAGTTCACCATGACGAAATTGACGGAGAGTGAATCCATCGGGGTACGGGTCGTGGCGGACGAGCTGCCGTGGCACGACCCGCTCGATCTGTACACCGGTCTGCGCGAGGCCCTCGGCGACGCGGAGGTCTTCCTCTTCGAGGACCTGAGCGGCGAGGGGCCGCGGCAGCGGAACTCGGCCGCCGTCGGGGTGGGCCGGCTGGCGGAGATCCGCGGCTTCGCCGGCCACGTCGAGATCGACGGCGCGCCGGAGCTGGTGCGCGCCCTCGTGGCGGCCGCGGAGGCGGCGGGACTCCACCCGGAGGCCTCCCCGGACCACCCGGAGACCTCCCCGGAGACCTCCCCGGAGCCGGGCGCGGAGCCGGGCGCGGAGCCGGGCGCGGCGGCAGGTGCGCACCGGCTGCGGCTTACCCGCTCCGACCAGCTGTGGGACCTGGCGGCCCGTGCGCAGCGGCTCTTCGTCCTCGACACCGAGCTGCCCGCCTCCGAGTACGCCTTCGGGTTCCTGACATCGTTCGCGTACGAGTCCGCCTGGCACATGGAGGAGCTGCCGCGGCGCACCAAGGCGACCGGCGGCCCCGACGTGACCCTGACGCTGTTCCGGGACACCGTCCGCTACGGGCCGGACGGGGTGCGTCTGCTCGCCGCCGAGAGCGCGGCCTTCCCGGCGCGGCCCGACCGCCTGGACGTCGCCATCGAGGTCTGGGCCGCCGCACAACGCCCCGAGAGCGGAACGGAGTCGGTCGTTCCGGCGGCCCCGGAGCCCCGGGAGGTGCGCGACAGCGTCAGCCGTGCCACCTTCCTCGACTGGGCCGCACGCTGCCTCGCGCACATCGGCGTCGGGGACATCTACCAGATCCAGATCGGCCACCGCATCGACGTGCGGACCGCCCTGGGGCCCGTCGATGTCTACCGCCGGCTGCGCGGCCGCAACCCCTCGCCGCACATGTACCTCCTGCCGCGCGCCGGAAGCACCCTGATCGGCGCGAGCCCGGAGCTGTTCCTGCGGATCGAGGACGGCAGGATCGTCATGCGACCCATCGCGGGCACCGCCCCGCGCTGCGCGGACGACAACGAGGAGAACCAGCGACGGGTCAAGGAGCTGCGCGAGAGCGAGAAGGAACGGGCCGAGCACATCATGCTGGTCGACCTGTGCCGCAACGACATCGGGCGGGTCTGCCGGCCGAGCGTCCAGCCCGTCGACCGGCTGATGGCGGTGGAGACGTTCTCGCACGTCTTCCACCTGGTCTCCTCCGTCTCCGGTGAGCTGGAGCCCGGGGTGGACCCGTGGCAGGCCGTACGGGCGACGTTCCCGGCCGGCACCATGACGGGTGCGCCCAAACTCCGCGCCATGGAGATCATCGACGGCCTGGAGCAGGAGCACCGGGGCGCCTACGCCGGGGCCGTGGGCCTGGTCGACGTGCGCGGCTGGAGCGAACTGGCCCTGTGCATCCGCACGATCGCGTACGACGGCTCCGTCTACTCCACGCAGAGCTCCGCCGGTCTGGTGGCGCAGTCCGACCCCGAGGCCGAGTGGCGCGAGACCCTGGCCAAGATGGGCGCCGCCTACTGGGCGCTCACCGGGGCCGAGCTGGCCGAATGACCCCCTGGCCGCCGCCCCGCGATCCGTCCCCCTCCCCGCCGCCCTCGCCCTCGCACTCGCCCTGGAGACGACCGGTATGAAGGTCCTGCTGATCGACGCCTACGATAGCTTCGTCCACATCATCGACCAGTACCTGCGCACCCTCGGGGCCGACACCGACGTCGTACGGTCCCGCACTCGCTCCCCCGAGGAACTCGCCGCCACCCGCCCCGACGCGGTCGTTCTCGGCCCCGGCCCCGGGCACCCCCGGGACTCCGGTCACGTCGAGCTGGTCCATCGCTTCGCCGGCCGGGTGCCGGTGCTCGGCGTGTGCCTCGGCCACCAGGCCATCGCGCTGGCCTATGGCGGCCGGGTCGAGGTCGCCGACCAGATCATGCACGGTCGGATCAGCACGGTCCGGCACGACGGCGCGGGCATCTACCAGGGGCTCGGCCACACCCTGGAGGCCACGCGGTACCACTCGCTGGTCGTGGCCGAGCCGCTGCCCGGGGAACTGACCGTCACCGCCGTCGCGGCCGACCACGGCTATGTGATGGGGCTGCGGCACCGCACCCTGGCCGTCGAGGGCGTGCAGTTCCATCCGGAGAGCATCATGACGACGGCGGGCCTCACCCTCCTGGAGAACTTCCTCGCCACCAGCGGCTCCCCGGCGCCCGGGCGGGAGGCCGGGCTCACCGGCGCACGGCCACGCTGATCTCCCGTACGGCCTCGGCCACGCCCGAGCGCGGCAGGTGGGTGTGCCCGACCACGAGCGCGGGCGCGCCCCTGAGCGGCCGGGCGTGGTAGGCCGCCGCGCCGCGCACGAGGACCGACCGGCCGAGCGCCGCGGTCACGAGCGCCGCCTCGTCGGCGTACCGGGGCAGCCGGACGTACGTGTGGTGCCCCGCGGCCCTGCCGGTTACCTCGGCGCCCGGCAGGTGGCGGCGCACCGCCTCGTCGAGCCCCTCCCTGCGGCCGCGGCAGTGGGCGTTGAGCCGGCGCAGGTGCCGGTCGAACGTGCCGCTGCGCAGCAGCTCCGCGAAGGCCAGCTGGGTCAGCGTCTCGGTGCCGAGGTCGTGGCGGGCCCGTGCGCGCAGCAGCGGCTCCACCAGCGCGTCGGGAGCCGCGAGCCAGCCCAGTCGGAGTCCGGGCGCCAGCGTCTTGCTGGCGGTCCCGGCGTAGAGGACCCGGTCGGGGGCGAGGCGCTGGAGCGCGAGCGGCCGGGGGGTGCGCTCGTACCAGAGGCCGCCGTCGTAGTCGTCCTCGATCACCCAGCCGCCGACGGCCTCGGCCCACCGGACCAGGGCCTCGCGGCGCCGCGCGCTCAGGGTCACCCCGGTGGGGAACTGGTGGGCGGGCGTCACCAGGACGGCCCGGGCGCCGGTCGCGGCCAGGGCGTCGACGTCGAGGCCCTCGTCGTCGACGGGGACCGGCACGGGCGAGAGCCCGCTCTCCCGCAGGAACCGGCGCTGCCCCGGGTGGCCCGGGTCCTCGATGGCCAGCCGGTCCACGCCGTGCCACGGCAGTACGGTGCAGAGGAGGCCCAGGGCGTGTCCGAAGCCGGCCACCACCATGATCGAGTCAGCGTCCGCGCGGACACCGTTCGACCTGCCCAGATAGTGGGCGAGTTCGGTGCGCAGGGCCGGTTCGCCGGCCGGCGGCGGATAGTCGTGGTCGGCGGGCGTGGCCGCGTCGAGGACCCGCTGGTAGCACGAGAGCCACTCGCGCCGGGGGAACGCGGGCAGGTTGCGTCCGCCCGCTCGCAGGTCCCAGCGGGTCACCGGGCCGCGGCCGGCGTCGAGGAGGGCCGGTACGACGGCCTCCTCGCCCACGTGCGGGCCGACCCGGGTGCCGGCGCCGCGCGTCGCCTCCAGGTACCCCTCGGCCACGAGCTGCCCGTAGGCCTCCACGACCACGCTGCGTGACACGTCGAGGTCGTCGGCGAGGGCGCGGCTCGACGGGAGCCGGGTGCCGGGATGGAGGACTCCCTCGGATATCTCCTTCTTGATGAATCGCTGGATCTGCGCCGTCAGGGAAACCTCGGAATCCCTCGCGATGTCGACGGACATGTGCAGTGCCACAGCACTTCCCTTCCTCCGGCGGGTTCCCGCGGGAATTGGACCGTACGACTCGGTGGACAGTGGTCTGGAATGCCGGTCGGGCGGTCAGCAGACTGGCGTACGACACGTATTCGGATATCGGGCTGAGGAGAATTCCATGAGCGCCGAACCGCTGACGCGCAGCTGGCCGGATCTGCTGGACGCCCTGTTGGACGGCCGGAGTCTGACCGCGCGGGACACGGAATGGGCGATGGACGACGTGATGTCGGGCCGGGCCGGGCCGGTGCGGCTGGCCGGGCTCATGGTGGCGCTGCGGGCCAAGGGCGAGACGGTCGAGGAGATCGAGGGGCTCGTACGGGCCCTGTACCGGCACGCGGTGCGCCTGGAGGTCCCGGGGCCCGCCCTCGACATCGTGGGCACGGGAGGTGACGGCTCGAACAGCGTCAACATCTCGACGATGTCCGCGATCGTGGCCGCCGGCGCCGGTGCCCGCGTCGTCAAGCACGGCAACCGGTCGGCGTCCTCGGCCTGCGGCTCGGCCGACGTCCTGGAGGAGCTGGGCGTCGCGCTGTCGCTGGAACCGGCGGAGGTCGCGGAGGTCGCCGAGGACGTCGGCATCACCTTCTGCTTCGCGCCGGATTTCCATCCGGCGCTGCGGCACGCGGCCGGTCCGCGCCGTGAGCTGGGCATCCGTACGGTCTTCAACGCGCTGGGCCCGCTGGTGAATCCGGCCGCGCCGGCCGCCTGCGCGGTGGGCGTCGCCGACCGGCGGCTCGCTCCGCTGCTCGCCGGGGTGCTGGCCCGGCGGGGGGTGTCGGCGCTGGTGTTCCGGGGCGACGACGGCATGGACGAGCTGACGGTCACCACGACCTCCACGATCTGGTCGGTGCACGACGGCAAGGTGCGCGAGGAGCGCTTCGACCCGCGGGCCCTCGGCATCCCCCGGGCGGACGCGGCCGCACTGCGCGGCGGCGACCGGGTGCACAACGCGCGGGTGGCACGCGAGGTCCTTGCCGGCACCCGGGGACCGGTACGGGACGCGGTGCTGCTGTCGGCGGCGGCGGGGCTCGCCGCCCTAGAACCGCACTCGCGTTCCTGCACCGAGCGCCTGTCGTCGGCGCTGTTCCGCGCGGCCGAGTCCATCGACTCGGGCGCGGCGACCGCCGTCCTCGACCGCTGGCGCACGATCACCACGAAGCGGGCCACGGGAGGCTGAAGCCACGTCAGGGCCGGGCCCCGCAGGGCCCGGCCCTGACGGTCCGGTCGAGTGGTCACGGGTCCGGTGGTCCGGCCGTGGGCGGTGCCGCGGGAGCGGGCCGGGCACGGCCCGCCGCCGTCAGGTCCCGTACCGCCTCGCGCGGGGCGCCGCCCGTCACCAGGCTGGTGCCGACGAGGACCGCGTCCGCGCCCTGGCGGGCGTACACGGCGACGTCGTCCGGGCCCCCGACGCCCGACTCGGCGATGGTGACGACGTCGGCGGGGAGGAGGGGCGCGACGCGGGCGAAGGCCATCCGGTCCACCTCCAGGGTGCGCAGGTCGCGGGCGTTGACGCCGATCACCCGGGCGCCGGCGGCCAGTGCCCGCTCCGCCTCGTCGGCGTCGTGGACCTCCACCAGCGGGGTGAGGCCGATCTCGCTGGCCTGGGCCACCAGGTCAGTGAGCAGCGGCTGGTCGAGCGCGGCGACGATCAGGAGCACGAGGTCCGCGCCGTGGGCCCGCGCCTCCCACACCTGGTAGTCGCCGACGACGAAGTCCTTGCGCAGGACCGGCACGCGTACCCGCGCGCGTACGGCGTCCAGGTCCGCGAGCGAGCCGCCGAAACGGCGCCGCTCGGTCAGGACGCTGACGGCGCGGGCGCCGCCCGCCTCGTAGTCGGCGGCGAGGGACGCCGGGGAGGGGATGGCGGCGAGCGGGCCCAGGGACGGGCTCGCCCGCTTCACCTCGGCGATCACCCCGGTGCCGCCGTCGCCGCGCAGCAGCGCCGCGCCGTCCAGGACCGGTCCTGCGTGCGCAGCGCGTTCCCGCACCTCCCTGACGGGGACGCGGAGTCGCCGCTCGTCCAGGTCGTCGCGCACACCCGCGACGATGTCGTCGAGCACCGTCATGACCGCGATCCCCCCGCCGGAGGCCGTCCGGGTGCGGTCGCGGTCCCCGGCCGGGCGGGCCCGGGCGTCATCCGCAGCCTCCGGCGTGACCGTCGTCGGTGGACCGGGGGCCGAGTCCGACGGCGGCGGCGACCGGCTCCGGCAGGCGCGGCGCGGGGACCGTCCGCGTCCGGAGGTGGCCGACGAAGTCGGGGAGCCGGTCGAGGCCCCAGAACCGGCTGTAGCCGTGGACGAAGAAGGGCACGCCGAAGACGCCGTCCGCGTCGATGTCCCGCAGCAGCCGCACGCCCTCGCGGCGCAGCTCCGGGTCCTCGGCGGCGCCCGCCGCCGCGTCCCCGTCGACGCCGACGGCGGTGGCGATCGCGGCCACGACGTCCGGGGCGCAGATGTCGCGGCCCTCCTCCCAGCGCGCCCGGTAGGCCGCCGCCACGTACGCGGAACCGTGGCCCTCGCGCAGCGCGACGAGGTACGCCAGGTGCGGGACCTCCCACACCGGCGCCTTGTCGACCGGCCAGGTCAGCCGCAGCCCCCGGGCCTTGGCCAGGCGCCCCACGTCCTGGAGGACGTACAGGTGCTTGGCCCGTGACATGGGCGTGTACGGGAAGGAGCCGCCGGCCTCCGTGAGCATCCGCTCGCTGACGGCGTCGGGCTCGAAGAACGGCCGCCACTCGACGGCGGCGGCGACGTCGGGGTGGGTGTCGACCAGCTCCCGGTAGGCGAGCCACGAGTAGGGGCTGCGCAGCGAGAAGTAGAAGCGCGGTGTCTTGTCGGCCGCCATGTCAGATCACCAGCCCGCCGTCGACCCCGAAGACCTGCCCGGTGATGTACGAGGCGCGGTCCGACGCGAGGAAGGACACCATGTCGGCGACCTCCTCGGGGCGGCCGAAGCGGCCGAGCGGGACGCGGGCGGCCAGCCGCTCGCCGGCGTCCTCGCCGAGCGCCGAGGTCATGTCGGTCTCGATGAAGCCGGGGGCCACGCTGTTGACGCGGATGCCCCGAGGCGCGACCTCCTTGGCCAGGGCCTTGGAGAAGCCGATGATGCCGGCCTTGGACGCCGAGTAGTTGGTCTGGGTGGCGTTGCCGTACACCCCGGCCACCGAGGACATGGTGATGACGGAGCCGGTCCTGCGCTTGAGCATGGCGAAGACGGCCGCGCGGCAGACGTGGTAGGTCCCGTCGAGGTTGACGCGCAGCACCTCCTGCCAGGAATGGCCGTTCATCATGATGAGCGGGTTGTCGCGGACGATGCCGGCCGAGGAGACGACGACGTGCACGGGGCCGAGTTCGCGCTCGGTCCGGCGGACGAAGTCCTCGGCATCGAACTGCTCGGCCACGTCGACCTGGCAGGCGAGGACGGCCGCGCCGGCGGCCTCGACCTCCTTGGCGACGGCCCGCGCCTCCTCCTCGCGCGAGCGGTAGCAGAAGGCGATGTCGTATCCGTCGGCGGCGAGGCGCTGGACCACGCTGCGGCCGATGCCCCGGGAGCCTCCCGTGACCAGGGCGACGCGGTTGTCTGCGGACATCATGACCTCTCGTCGGTTGTCTTCGCGGTGGTCCCGGCCGCCGGGTCCAGGGACTCGGCCGGCCGCAGGGCGAGCGTCAGCTGCCCCACCTCCAGGACGGTCCGGTCCCCCACGACGGTGGTGCCGGTGGTGAGGACGGTGTCGCCGAGGTCCCGCAGGACGCGGACCTCGTGGACGAGGACCGCCCCGGGTTCCACGGGGGCCAGGGCGCGCACGTCGCGCACCCCGGCGAGGAGGGCGACGTTGCCCTTCAGGACGTCCGGGTTCGGCCGCTCCCAGCAGGCGAGCAGGACGGCGGCCTGGGCCCAGGACTCGAGGAGCAGCCCGAGCGGGAGGGACGGGTCGTCGTCCTGGCCGGGGCGGACGGGCCCGGGGTGGAAGCCGGGCCCGGCGGCGACCGTCCGGTGGGCGACCAGCCGCCGGCCGGGTTCCACGGCGACCACCCGGTCCACCAGCAGCGCCGGGGGGCGGTGCGGGATGACGGAGGTGAGGCGCGCGTCCGTCGGCGCGGGGCCGGCCACGGGCTGTCCCGGGGGCGTCGGCGCGGGGTCTCCCGCGAGCGTCGTCACGGGGTCTTCTGGGGGCGTCTTCACGGGGTCTCCTGCGGGTCGTTCGTCTCCCGCGGGTAGTGGAGGGTGATCTCGGCGGCGGGCCGGTCGTCCGCGCGAACGGCGGCGACGGCGCGGACCCCGTCGGCGGTGCGCTCGATCCGCGCCTCGACGACCATCTCCCCGCCGGGCCGTACCGGGCTGAGGAACCGCGCCTTGCGCACGACGACCGGGTGGTCGCGGGGCGCCCCCGCGGAGGCGGCCAGCTCGTACACGTACTGGACGAGGCTGAAGCCAGGCACCAGCGGAAAGCCGGGGTAGTGGCCCGCGAGGAACGGGTCATCGGCGGGTACCGCGAACGAGCTCCGTACGGTCTCCTCGGCCAGCCCGGTCCGCTCGGGACCGCCGACCGCCCGCGGGCGGTCCTCCACCAGGCCGAGGGCCTCTTCGAGCGTCATGGCCGTCTCCTCATCCGCTCAGCAGCGCGCAGCCGACCGTGCCGTCCCGGTCGATGCCGGTGACGAGCGCGAGCTGTCCGGCCGGCAGTCCGCCCCCGGCCGCGAGGGCGAGGACGGCCACGGTCTGGAAGCCGGTCGCCGCGGCCGAGGTGTCGCCGAGCAGCGGCCGGCAGTGGATCCACTCGGGCTCCTGACCGGCCGGCAGGGCCTCCCGCACGGCGTCCTCCTCGCCCTCGGTGCCGAGCGGCACGACGAGGCGGACGTCCGCAGGGTCGGCGCCGGCCTCGTCGAGGAGGGCGCGGACGCACCGGGTCAGGGCGTCGGCGACCTCGGCGGGCCGGTGGTACGCGCGGAACCGGGTGCCCCGCAGCCGGGCGAGCGGGGTGCGGCCCGCCGCCCGCGCGGCGTCGGCGGATTCGAGGAGCCAGGCCGCGCCGCCCTCGCCGAGCGGGATGCGCGCGTCACCGTCGGCGGCGTGCCACTCAAGCCAGGCGCGCTGCTCCGAGTACTCCTCGGCGACCCCGCACAGCACCCGCTCGCAGTGTCCGCCCCGGTACAGCCGGCCGGCGTAGCCGAGGACGAGCAGCCCGGTCAGCCAGCCGCCCGCGATGGTGGTGTTGGGGCCCTTGATGCCGTGCCAGATGGCGCTCTGGCCGGCCGCCCTGTTCATCACCGTGTTGGGGAAGCGGGCCGGGTCGACGAGATAGGGGCGGTCCCCCGTGAGCGAGTCGCGGGTGAAGTCCATGATGCTCTGGACGCTGCCGGACCCGGTGCCGAGCACCAGGGCGACGCTCTCCGGGCGCTCGACGAGGGCGGGGCCGCACGCGTCGAGGAGGCTGCCGAAGGTGGAGACGGCGAGCGCGGTGACCCGGTCCATGGTGCGGGTCCCCTTCTTGCCGAGGGCGCCCGCCGCGGTGAAGTCCGGAACGAGCGCGCCCTGCCGGTAGGGGCCGGGGAAGGCCTCGGGGTCCAGGTCGGCAGGCGCGCTCGCCGCGCCCCGGATCCCCTCGGCGTACGCGGCCGCCTCCATGCCGTACGGGGAGACCGACGACCAGGCGGTGAAGACGAGTTCGTCCGCGGGCCCGGTCCGGTCGGTGGATCCGGCCGGGCGGCTCGCGACGTCCGCCGCGGTCATGCGGTCCCCCGGCCGACCGCCTTGCCCGCCTTGCCGTTGAGCGCGTTGATCAGACGGTCGTCGAAGTCGACGAGGCTCCAGTCGGCGCGGTTCTCGATGACGGCCCAGCCGTGGGTGATGCGGCCGGTGGTGGTGGGGACGAGGACGCCGTCGCGGAGCACGTAGGTGTCCATGCGGGCGGTGTACGTGTAGCGCTTGAAGACGTTCTCGACAGTGAAGACGGTGTAGAGCGTCTCCTCCATGCGGGCCTCGTCGAGGACGGTGATCCGCGAGTGCGGGACGACGGGGATCCAGTCCTGCTCGTCGAGGAGGGTCTTGATCGACACCCCGCGGTCCTCCAGGAAGAGGTCGACGACCTCCTCCATCTGCCGCAGGTAGCCGGACATCTGCACGCGCTCGGTGAAGTGGCAGTAGAAGTACGGCATCCGCCAGGCCCAGCCGAAGGCGTTGCGGCCCGCGGTCAGCTGCTCCAGCGGGTCCGTGCCCGCCGGTACCGGGATCGCCTCGGCGCCGGCGCCGAGCCGCTCGACGACGTACTCCGCGAGCTCGGCCGGCGCCTCCTCGGCCTCGTGGCCCCGCGGGTCGAAGCGCAGCTGGACGGCGACCTTGGAGACGACGGCCTTCACGGGCTCGCCGTCGCGCTCGGTCGTCATCTCGACGACTAGGCGCAGTCCGTCGCCCTTGCCGGGGGCGGGCCGGACGACCGCGGACGCGACGCTGTCGATGTGGAAGGCGGTGAGGATCTTGGTGTCGAGGTCGGTGATGTCGACACCGAGGCCGTACCGCTCGTACAGCTCCCCGGCGGGGAAGCCGCGCTGCCGCAGGTGGTCGTAGACGGCTTCCTCGACCATGTAGTTGACGTGCTTGAAACCGATCCAGGTGCAGATGTTGGACCCCTCGTAGCGGGGCCGGATCTCCAGGCGGGTGCTGCCGTCCGTGGTGGCGGCCGTGCTGCTGGTCATGTCATCTCCAGTCGGGGAACGGGGGCTGCGGCGGCGTGCCGCGCCGGACGGGTTCCTACGGCGAGGAAGTCGTGCACGAAGCGGGTGACGCGGTCCGGGTCCTCCACCATGGGGAAGTGCCGGCAGCCGTCGAGGAGTTCGAAGCGGGCGCCGGGCACGGCCGCGGCGAGGGCCCGGCCGTCCTCCGCCCGCGCCGCGATGTCCTTCTCTCCGGACAGCACGAGCAGCGGGGAGCGGACGGCGGCCAGGTCGAGGAAGGGGGTGCGCAGATACGATTCGAAGAACCGCATCCAGCCGTACGGGCCGATCTGGTCGCGCAGCCGCAGCGCCATCCAGTCCCGGTGCGTCTTGGCGAACCGCTGGGTCTCGCCGACCTCCAGCGCCTCCTCGAAGACGCGGTGGAAGTCGTTGAGGTAGTACGAGATCACCGACCAGTCGAAGTCCCGGGGACTGGACCGGTAGAACGGGCTGACCAGGACGGTGGGCCGGGGTGCGACGAGCCCCGCGGCCCCGGCCTCGGTGAGCAGGTTGGCGGCGTACGAGTGGGCCACGACCGCGTCGTAGGGCTCCTGGAGCAGCTCGACGAGGCACTGGGCGGGCTGGGGCAGGGAGCCCCAGCCCTCGCTGTCGGCCATGGCCCGCCAGGGCAGTTCCACGTCCCACAGTTCGAGGCGTCCGTCGGCGCGGGCCGCGAACGGGTCCCACACCGAGGGCCGGCCGCCGAGACCGTGCAGCAGGAGCACCCGCAGCGGGTCGTCGTGCGTGGCGGGCCGGCGCAGCCGCGGGGTCAGGGCCGTCATGCGGCCGTTTCCGGTTCGTACGGGCGGCCGGCGGTTCCGGGTGCGGACCGGTCGGCGGCGTCCGGCTCGTACCGGCCGAGGATCACCACGGCATTGTTGCCGGCGAAGGCGAGCGCGTTGTTCTGCACGATGCGCACGTCGGCGGGGCGCGCCTCGTTGGGCACCGGGTCCAGGCCGCACTCGGGGTCCGTCCGCCGGTGGTTGATGGTCGGCGGGATGAACCCCTCGGTGATGGCGAGGGCGCAGGCGGCCGAGGCGAGGGCGCTGGCGGCCCCCATGGTGTGGCCGAGCATGGACTTGATGGACACCGTGGGCGGGGGGTCGGCGAACACCTGGCGGATGGCTCCCGCCTCGGTGACGTCGTTGGCCTTCGTCCCGGTGCCGTGCGCCGAGATGAAGTCGATGTCCTCGGGCTTTACCCCGGCGTTGCGGTGGGCCAGCTCGATACAGGCGGCGAGGCTGTCCCGGTCCGGGGCGACCGGGTGGTGGGCGTCGCAGTTCAGACCGTAGCCGAGGATCTCGGCGTAGATCCGGGCACCGCGGGCGAGGGCCGATTCCAGGCTCTCCAGGAACAGGATGCCGGCCCCCTCGCCGGTGAGGATGCCCTGCCGGTCGGCGTCGAACGGCCGGCACACGTCGGGGGCGATGGTGCCGAGCCGGTAGAAGCCGGTGAACGTCTTGCGGCACACGGCGTCGGCCCCGCCCGACAGGGCGACGTCGACCTCACCCGACCGGATCGCGTCGAAGCCGGAGCCGATGGCGTAGTTGCCGGCGGCGCAGGCGGTGGGGATGGTGACCGCCTCCACGTCCCGCAGCTCCAGCTCGCGGACGATGCTGCTCGACAGCATCCCCGCGCCGGACCGGCGCGCCACGACCGGGTCCAGGTGCTCGGGCCCGGTGGCAAGCTGGCTCTCCATCAGGCCGTCGAGGTCGTGCGACTCCCCGTCGGTGGTTCCGACGGAGACGAGCACCCTGCGGGCGCGCAGCTCCTCCAGGCCCATTCCGGCGTCGGACACGGCCATCCTGGCCGCGGCCACCGAGAACTGGCCGGCCCGGCCCAGCTCTCCGGGATCCACGCGCTCGATCCACTCGGACGGGTCGAAGCCCTCGATCTCACAGCCGTTGGCGTACGCGTATCCGGTCGTGTCGAAGGCCGTGATCGGCTTGACCCCGCTGCGTCCGGTACGCAGCCCGGTCAGGAACTCGGTGGCCGAGGTGCCGATGCTGGTCACCGTCCCCAGGCCGGTGACGACGACCCGGTGCGGCCGGCGCTCACTGCTCATCGCTGTCCCCTCTGTCGGCTCTGTCGGGATCCGCGCGGGGCACTACGCGGTCAGGTTTTCCTGGACGACGGCGACCACGCCGTCGAGGTTGACCATCCGGGTGAGCTCGGTCTGGTCGATCTCGATGCAAAAGGTGCGCTCCAGGGAGGAGAGGATCTCGATCGCGCCGAGCGAGTCGGCGTTGTGGTCCTCCTTGAAGAGGCTCGTGTCCGTGACCTCGGCCGGCTCGATCTCGAGGATCTCGCAGACGATCTCCTTGATCTCGGCACGCTGTTCGGTGGTGATCGCGACCGTGCTGGTCATTTTCGCCTCCACGTGTTGACGCAGCTGATGGTGAGAAGTTTTCTCGGCTGCGCTGACATGGAACTGACGAGCAACTGATGCGGGCCGGAACGGTGTTGCCGCAGCGCTGTGGGCTGCGTTTTTCGGCGCCCGCTGAAACACCTGTCCGTGGGCGGCCGTTCGCGTCAAGGTGATCGATTGACACCTCCGCGCCCGCCCGCCCCGCTGGAGAAGGCTTGAACCGCCGCCCCCGCCACCGCCTCCTGCCCCGCAGGATCACCGTCGTCGTCACGCCCACACCGGGCCTGGACGCGGCGGCCTCGCGTGCCGCGCTGCTGAGGGCTGCGACCCGGGTCTGCGGGGTGGCGCCGGGCTCGCTGCGGCTGGGGCACGATCACGCGGGCCGGCCGCTGCTGTCCGGTCTGGGCGACGGGCTGTGGGTGAGCCTCAGCCACGGCCGCGGGCTCGCCGCGCTCGCCCTGTCGTACGTGGGGCCCGTCGGCGTCGACGTCGAGGTCCCCCGCCGGGTGGCCGCCGTACAGCTCGCCGCCCGGTGGTTCCCCGCCGCGGAGGCCGCGTGGGTGCGCGACCGGCCCGAGGCGGAGCGGGACCTGGCGTTCTTCTGGCTGTGGACCCACAAGGAGGCGATGGGCAAGGCCTACGGCACCGGTCTGGACTCGGGCGGGCTCGAACGGCCCGGTCCGCTGCCGCACCGGTGGCCGCCGGCCCCGGTCCGCCGACTGCTGCCGCTGCCCGCCCCGGACGCCCCGCCGCGGGCCGAGCGGGCGGTCACGGAGCCGTACGCCTGGCACTGCGTCGCGGCGCCGTTCGCCGGGCCGCGCGGGGTGCTCACCGTGGCGGCGCTCGGCCCGCGCGCGCGGGGCGCGGACGTGGACGTACGGCTGTGCCCGGCGCCGCTCCGGCGCGCGGAGCACCTCACGAGTCGAAGGGAAGCGACGACATGAACGGCGGGCTCATCGCCATCCTCATCACGTTCATCGTGGTGCTCGGTCTCAGTACGAGCACGGTCGCCTACTTCGTCCTGCAGAGACATCGCGCGGACGGCGCCGCGATGGCCCAGTACCGCGTCCTCGCCGAGGAGTCCGTGGCGCGCCAGGAGTCGCTACACCGGACGCTCAGGGAGCTCACCGACCGGCTGTGCGCCGTCGAGTTCATGCTGCGCAGCGTCGACGAGGGATGAGGGAGCCGCCGTCCTGGCCCCGGACGGACCGGTCGGCGTCCCCGGCCCCGGACGGACCGGTCGGCGTCCCCGGCCCCACCACGACCACACCACGAACCATCTGCACCAGCACCAGGGAGACCCATCCATGAAGAGCACGCCGCAGCGTGAAGCCGACGAGGTCGTCGTCCTCAGCAGGGTACGTCGGGCGTACGGCGCCGAACGCACGGGCGTGGTCGCGCTCGACGACGTGTCGATCGGCTTCCGGCGCGGCACCTTCACCACCGTGATGGGGCCCTCCGGATCGGGCAAGACCACCCTGCTCCAGTGCGCGGCGGGGCTCGACCGCCCGACGTCCGGGTCGGTGGTCCTGGACGGTGTCGAGCTGACCGGCATGAGCGAGCGGAACCTGACCAGGCTCCGTCGCGAGCGCATCGGCTTCATCTTCCAGTCGTACAACCTGCTGCCCGCGCTGACCGTCGAGGACAACGTCACCCTGCCCCTGCGGCTGGCGAGCCGCCGGCCCGAACCCGGCAGTGTGGCGCGGGTGCTGGAGCAGGTGGGCCTCGGTGACCGCGGCCGGCGCCGGCCGGACGAGCTCTCCGGCGGTCAGCGGCAGCGGGTCGCGATCGCCCGCGCGCTGATCACGGAACCGGCCGTCATCTTCGGTGACGAGCCGACCGGCGCGCTCGATACCCACACCGCCCTCGAGGTGCTGCGGCTGCTGCGCTCCGCGGTGCGCGACGGCGGGCGGACGGCCATCGTGGTGACGCACGACCCGGTGGCCGCCTCCCACGCCGACCGGGTCGTCTTCCTGGCCGACGGGCGGATCGTGGACGAGCTGCACGGCGCGACCGCCGACACGATCGCCGAGCGCATGGTCCATCTCGGCGCGTGGGGCGAGCGTCCCGGCGTCCATACCCCCGGAGGATCGGTCTGATGTTCGGTCTGGCCCTGCGCACCCTGCGCTTCCGCAAGAGCGGCTTCGTCGCCTCCTTCGTGGCCCTGTTCCTCGGAGCCGTCATCGTCGCCGCGTGCGGCGGTCTGATGGAGACCGGCATCCGGGCCTCCGCCCCGCCGCGGCGGGCAGACGGCGGTCACGCCGTCGTCCTGTTCTCGCCGATCGAGCAGGAGGCGACCCGGCTGGTCTCGCTCTCCGCCGTGTTCGGCGGGATCGCCGTCATGGTGGTGGTGTTCGTCGTCGGTTCCACGCTCGCCGTGCTCGTCCAGCAGCGCATGCAGGAGATGGCCCTGCTGCGGGCGGTCGGCTCGCTGCCCGGTCAGATCCGTCTCCTGGTGGTGTCCGAGACGCTGGTGGTCGGGGCGCTCGCGACCGCGCTCGCCCTGGCACCCGGTCACGCCGCCGGACGGCTGATGCTGGAGCGGTTCGCCGAGGGCGGGATGGTCTCGCCCGAGATGCCCTACCGCGCCGGCTGGATCCCGCTGGGCATCGCCGCCGGGGCGGCCCTGCTGGCGGCCGTGGCCGCCGCCTGGATCGCCTCGCGCCGCGCCGCGCTGGTCCGGCCCGCGGCCGCCCTCGCCGAGGCGGGGCTGCAGCGCCGCTGGATGAGCGCGCCGCGTCTGGTGTTCGCGCTGCTCTGCCTCGCCGGCGGCACCGCCCTGGCCCTGGTCACCGTGCTGGTGATGCCTGGGTCGGTCGCAGCGAGCACGGCGGGTCCGACCGCGATGCTCTGGGCCTCCGGCATCGCGCTGGTCGCGCCGGGGCTCACCCGGGCGCTGATCGCGGTGCTGCGGCCGCCGCTGCGCGTCCTGCCCGGCCCGTCCTGCCGCCTCGCCTCCGACAACGTCCGGGCCCGCGCGGTCAGGACGGCCGGTGCGGTCACTCCGGTGATGCTGGCGACGGGGCTCGCCACGGGTCTGCTCTACCTCCAGACGACCCAGGACGCGTCGGCCCGGGACGCCCGCGCGGCCGACACGGTCACGAGCGCCCCCGTCTCCGTCACCCCGGCGTCGCGTACGGAGGTGAACGTCCCTGCCTCCGTCCCACCGCCCCGTACGGCCGGCGGCTCGGCGGTCGCCGTCACCCCTGCCCGTACGGACGCCCACGCCACCGTCGCCGTGACCCCGGCGCGTACGGACGTGAATGCCACCGTCGCCGTCACCCCGGCGCGTACGGACGCGCACGCCTCCCCCGCCGTCGCGGTGGGCCGTACGGACGGGAGCTCGGCGGTCGTCGTCGCTGCCCCGCGAGCCGCCTCCGGGGGTGCGTCGGCCGATGCCTGGATCAACTTCCTGCTGGCCGGCACCATCATCGGGTACGCGATGATCTCCCTGGTCAACACCCTGGTGGTGGCCGCGTCCGAGCGGCGCGAGGAGTTCGCGCTCCAGCGTCTCGTGGGGGCCACCACGGGCCAGGTGATGCGGATGATGACGATCGAGGCGCTGCTCGTGGCGGTGATGGGGACCATCCTCGGCTCCCTGGTGGCCGCCGCGACGCTGGTCCCGTTCCGGCTCGCGCTCGACGGCTCATGGCTGCCCGGCGGCCCGCTGTGGATCTACCTCGCGACCGTCGGCCTAGTCACCGCGCTGACCGTGGCGGCCACGCTGGTGCCGGTCCGGCTCGCCCTGCGGTTCCCGCCCACGGGGGCGCCGGCCGCGCCCTGACGTCCGCTCACGGAGCGGTGGGGCCGAAGGGGCCCAGCTCGGCGAAGTCCCCCGGATGGTCGGTGATCCACGGCCAGTACCGGGGGATGGTCCGCGCGTAGTCGCGGTAGTAGCGGCGGACCGTCTCGAGGAGGCCGCGCCGCATGGACTCGGTGAGCACGTCTCCCCGCCACACCAGGAGCAGCTCGGTGCGCTCGGTGTCCCTGATCGGCACCAGGGTCACCTCCCGGGTCGCCCCCGTGGGGGTGGTGAGCGCCGCCGCGTCGGCGTCCCGGACCCAGTTCATGGCCTCGTGGTGGCCGTCGACGTGGTGCAGCACCTCCGGGTCGTCGCCCGCGACCCTGGCGAACAGCTGCTTCTCGATGGGGTGGAACCAGTGGCCGCGGGCGTACCGGATCCAACGGAGTCCGGCCAGGTCCCGCACGTCGGCGACGCTCCGGCCGGCCAGCGGGTGCCGCGGGGGCACCGCGAGCCAGACCGGTTCCCGTACGACGACCGCGCCGGACAGGGGCGGTTCGAGGTGCCCCGCGGACGCGGTCCCCGGCGTGCCGGTCACGAGCGCCGCGTCGAGCGCGCCGCCGCGCACCGCCGCAACGGCCGTGGCGGGGTCGAGGGTCTCGGTCCGCACCTCGGCGACGGGCAGCGCCGCCTGGAGCACGGCGCGCAGCGACGGAGGCGTCCATTCCGTGTTCCCGAACCGGAAGACGTCCGAGGTGTACGCGGTGGCCTCGGCGATCACGAGGTCGGCCTGCCGGGTCAGGTCGGCCAGCATGGGGATGAGACGCTCGCCGAGCGGCGTCGGGGTCACCCCGGAGCGGGTCCTGACGAAGAGTTCGCCGCCGACGGCCTTCTCGATGCGGCGCAACTGCGCGGTGAGGCTCGACTGCGGGAGGCTCAGCTCGACCGCGGCCTTCGAGATGCTCCCCGCGCGGTCGATGGCGGTCACGACTCTGGCGTGGCGTAACTCGACGTTCACCTGTCCCCCGTGTGTGCCGGCCCCTGCGGTCGTCCCCCGGCGGACGGCCCCGGGGAGATCGCCACGCTAACAGGGGGGACTGGCACCGTCCATGTCGGCGGCGCGGGGCCGCGGGGGCCCGCCAGGAGGGGGATCAGGCCAGTGCGGGGGCCGAGCGCGCGAGGACGCGGCGCGGCTCGCCGAGCGTCTCGTCCTGCCGGAGGATCGCCTCGTAGGCGTGGTGGAGGGCGCGGCCGGGTTCGAGGCCGAGGTCGCCGGCGAGGCGGCGGCGCGCGCCGTGGAAGACCTCGAGGGCCTCCGCCTGGCGGCCGTCCCGGTAGAGCGCCAGCATCAGCAGTTCGCTCAGCCGCTCCCGGCCGGAGTGCTCGGCGGCCAGCTGGCGCAGCTCGGAGACGGGCACCCGGGCCGCATCGACGGAGAGTCTGGCCGCGGTGAGGTCCTCGTAGGCCGTGATGCGACGTTCCTCCAGGTGGGCCGCCTGGATCCGGCAGCGCATGCCCTCGCAGGTGTCGAGGAGGGCGGGGCCGCGCCACAGGGCGAGGGCGGCCTCCAGGGTGTCGATGGCGCGGGCGGGATCCGTCGCGGCCAGTTCGGCGCCGGTGCCGGCGAGTTCCAAGAAGCGGTGGGCGTCCACGGAATCGGCCGGGGTGTCGAGCAGATAGCCGTTGCCGGCGGTCCGCAGGAGTTCGGCTCCGTCGTGGTCCGTCACCGCCTGCAGCAGTTTGCGCAGCCGGCGGACGTTGGCCTGGAGCGCGTTGCGCGCGTTGGCCATGGGCTGGTCGGCCCAGAGCTCGTCCACCAACTGGTCTGCGGTGATCGGCACCCCGGGGGACAGCGCGAGCATCGTGAGGACGACGCTCGCCCGCTGCGAGGTCATCGTGTACCGCTTCCCGCCGTGCGCGAGAAAAAGCGGGCCGAGAACATTGATTTCCACAGTCGGAACCCCCATGTAAGCACGCGGACATGGGACATCATGCGCGGGTTCGACGGGCATAGGGAAATACCACCTCGCTCGTCGGGACATCGCTCACCAGTATGACCAGCCACCCGCTGTCACCTGCGACTTTCACCTGAAAGAAAAAACCTACAGGTGTCACTCCGAACCTACTCAGGCCCTCTTGAGAAGTATTACCGACAGTGTGCCGGGAATGCCTGACACGATACTGACAACGCGTCAATTACGTCGTTCGAAAGGGCGGTCCGACAGGTCTCGCCTGCGATATTCGGCGGGCACTGAAAGACCTCGTACTCGCTTCATGCCCGACCTAGAGTCGTTCTTCGGTGGCGCCATCCCAAACTTCCCACCGAAGGAGTCGTCGTGCTCAACAGAGTTGTGATCGTGGGCGGCGGAACAGCCGGCTGGATGACCGCCTCGTACTTCAAGGCCGCGTTCGGGGACCGTATCGACATCACCCTCGTCGAATCGGGAACCGTCGGAGCGGTCGGTGTCGGCGAGGCCACGTTCAGCGATATCCGTCACTTCTTCGAGTTCCTCGGACTCAAGGAGAAGGACTGGATGCCGGCGTGCAACGCCACGTACAAGCTGGCCGTGCGCTTCGAGAACTGGCGCGAGCCGGGACACTACTTCTACCACCCGTTCGAGCAGATGCGGTCCGTCAACGGCTTCCCGCTGACCGACTGGTGGCTCAAGAACGGGCCGACCGACCGCTTCGACAAGGACTGCTTCGTCATGGCGTCGGTCATCGACGCCGGCCTGAGCCCCCGGCACCAGGACGGCACCCTCATCGACCAGCCCTTCGTCGAGGGCGGGAACGAGATGCAGGGCCTGACGATGTCCGAGCACCAGGGGAAGACGCAGTTCCCCTACGCCTACCAGTTCGAGGCCGCGCTCCTGGCCAAGTACCTCACCCGCTACTCGGTGGAGCGGGGCGTGCGGCACGTCGTCGACGACGTGACCAAGGTCGAGCTCGACGAGCGCGGCTGGATCTCCGCGGTGCGGACCGCGGAGCACGGCGACATCACCGGTGACCTCTACATCGACTGCACCGGCTTCCGCGGCGTGCTTCTCAACCAGGCCCTGGAGGAGCCGTTCATCTCCTACCAGGACACGCTGCCTAACGACAGCGCGGTCGCCCTCCAGGTGCCCATGGACATGGAGCGGCGCGGCATCCGCCCGTGCACCACCGCGACGGCCCAGGACGCCGGGTGGATCTGGACCATTCCGCTGACCGGCCGGGTCGGCACCGGGTACGTGTACGCCAAGGACTACCTGTCCCCGGAGGACGCCGAGCGCACCCTGCGGGAGTTCGTGGGGCCGGCCGCGGCCGACGTCGAGGCCAACCACATCCGCATGCGGATCGGCCGCACCAGGAACTCGTGGGTGAAGAACTGTGTGGCGATCGGTCTGTCCAGCGGCTTCGTCGAGCCCCTGGAGTCGACCGGCATCTTCTTCATCCACCACGCCATCGAGCAGCTCGCCAAGAACTTCCCGGGCGAGGACTGGAACCCGGTCCACCGCGACGTCTACAACGACGCCGTCTCCCACGTGATGGACGGTGTACGGGAGTTCCTGGTGCTGCACTACGTGGCGGCCAAGCGCACGGACACCCAGTACTGGCGCGACGCCAAGACCCGCGCCATACCGGACTCGCTGGCCGAGCGGATCGAGAAGTGGAAGGTCCAGCTGCCCGACAGCGAGTCGATCTACCCCTACTACCACGGCCTTCCCGCGTACTCGTACATGTGCATCCTGCTGGGCATGGGCGGGATCGACCTCGCGCCCTCCCCGGCGCTCGCCCTGTCCGACGGGGCCGCCGCGCGCCGGGAGTTCGAGCTGATCAGGGAGAAGACCGAGAGCCTGGTCAAGGTGCTGCCGAAGGCCTACGACTACTTCACCCGGCTGGGCTGACGGCGCCGGACGGGAAGGGACTCCCTGTCATGGACGTCCTCAGCCTGTGGCCCCGGATCCCCCACGCCGTAGCGGTCCTCGGCGTGGTGGCGCCGATCGCCTACGCGGGCCGCTGGGCCGCGCGGCTGGTGCGCCAGCCGGTGGTCGTCGGGGAGGTGACCCTGGGCCTGCTCGCCGGTCCCGCCGCGCTCGCGCTGGTGGGCCGGCTGGCCTTCGACACGATGCTGCCGGAGCCCGTCCTGCACCTCGTCGGCCTCGTCGCCGAGGCGGGCCTGGTGTTCTATCTCGGCGCCGCCGCCCTCGCGGTGGCGCTCACCATGAAGGACCTCGGGATGACCGCCATCCTCGGTGCCGCCGTGGTCGGCTTCGCCGTCCCGGGGGGCGGGTCCGAGCCCTGGACGCGGGTGGTCACGGATCTGTCCCGGGCCGGTCGGGCGCTCGTCCCCACCTTCTTCGTGGTCTCGGGGATCGCACTGCTCGACGACGTGTCCCCCGCCGCTTCCTGGACGCTGATCGCCTGGACCATCGCGCTCGGCTGCCTCGGCAAGGGCGTCGGTTCGTACGTCGGGGCCCGCCTCGACGGCCGGCCGCCCCGGCTGGCCGGACGGATCGCCATCCTCATGAACACCCGTGGTCTGACCGAACTCGTCGTCGTCCAGGCGGGCTACACGGCGGGCGTCCTGTCCGCCGCCATGATGCTGGGCCTGACGGCGATGGCGCTGGTGACCACGGCCATGACGGGCCCGCTGTTGGATCTCCTCGACCGTGGGGAGCGCGCGCCACGTGCCGAGCCCCTTCCCCTCACGACGACAGAAAGCAGCAGCCGATGACCGATCCCGCGGTCCGGACCCCGCCCGCTCCGCACGCCACCGCCGGTGGGTTCCGGGCGATGATGAGCGGCTTCCCCACCGGCGTGTGCATCGTCACCTGCGCGGATCTCGACGGCACCCCGCGCGGGATGACCTGCTCCTCACTCTGCAGCGTCTCCCTGGAGCCGCCGACCCTGCTGGTGTGCCTGCGCGCCGGCAGCCCGACCCTCCGGGCGGTCCTCGACACCGGCGGGTTCACCGTGAACCTGCTGCACGACGGGGCGCGGGAGGCCGCCGAGCTGTTCGCCTCCGGTGACCCGGAGCGCTTCGCCCTGATCCCCTGGGAGCGGCCCCCGGAGGCGGCGGGACCGCATCTGCTCCGGGACGCGCACACGATCGCCGACTGCGAGGTGACCCTGACGCACCGGACCGGCGACCACGTCACGGTCTTCGGCGAGGCCCGCACCATCCGGCAGGAGCAGGACCGGCCACCGCTCCTCTACGGTCTGCGGCAGTTCCGCTCGTGGTCCGCCGCGTGACCCGGCCCTCCCCTCCCGCCTGACGACCGCCGCACGCGCGAACCGGCCGGCCCTCACGGCCGGGCGGGTTCGCGTGTGTCACGGACCGCGGGCGGTGAGGCGCTCGGGTCGGGTCGGCTCAGACGGCGGGCAGTACGGCGGCGCGGGCCAGGGGCTCTCGGCGGACGTCCCGGGGGCCGTTGGCCCGCCGGGCCGGGCGGCCGTCGAGCAGGGCGAGGCCGAGCGGGGACACCGAGTGCAGCATCGAGTTGCGGACCCTGCGGCTGGTGATGAGGCCGGTGCGCCGCAGCACGGCGGCGTGCTGGCTGGCTCCGGCTGGCGAGATGCCGAGCCGGTCCGCCAGTTCGGAGGTGGTGCACGCGGCGCGCAGCACCCGGAGGGCCGCCGCCCGGGTCTGGCCGACCAGTGCACCCAGCGCCTCGGTGGTCTCGTCGGGCTCCGCCCACAGCACGGCGGCCTCGTGGGCGCGCGGCGGGGCGGAGACCACGAGGGTCGGCCGGCCGCTGCCGTCCAGCGGCCAGATGAGCTGTCCCGGGCGGTGGTTGAGGAAGACGGACGGGGTGAGCACCAGGCCCCGGCCGCCGAGCACGACATCGCCGTCGGGGCCGCCGGGGATCTCCAGGACGGGTGAGGTCCAGGTGATCCGGGGGTGTGCCGTGGAGAGCAGCTGTTCCACGCCTCCGGCCATCACAGCCCGGCCGCGCGCCTCGCAGTCCGCCTCCAGGTACTCCAGGACCTTGTCCCAGTAGGGTGCGACGGCCGCGCGCCAGATGTCCGGCAGCTCGGGACCGTGCGACGGCCCGGCGGGGGTGGTGTCGCGCGCCGAGGCGGATGCGGCCGGGCCCGAGGGCGTGCCGTCCGTCGCACCGCCGCACTCGACCGCGCGGCGCACCAGTTCGTCGGCCCCGGGCCCCTGCCCGGGGCGGGGCGGGGGCAGCCGTTTGCTCACCTGTCTGCGCCATCCGGCGTACGGAGCGCCGACGCCGCGGCCGAGGAGCACCGCCGCGAACGCCGTCTCGACGAGCGGTCCCGCGCTGGTCCTCAGCCGGGTGCGTGCCAGGTCCGCGCTGGAGAAGTGGATGCGCTGCACGGTGAATCCCCCGAATCTCCGCGACGTGAAAGTGGACGAGCACGTCCGTCCGCCGGGACGGCTGCGGCGCGCGGGGCGCGTCGATTCATGCTCGGGGCGGCCGCTGACGCGTCACTGACCGCCCTCTGACGCGAGGGCGTACTCACCCCTGGGCGAGGCGTCGCCCTGTACGGCGGCGAGGACCCCGGCCACGTTCAGTCGTACGTCGAACGGGACCAGCTCGAAGTAGCGCAACGCCTTGCCGTCCTCGGAGAGTTCGAGGGTGCCGACCACGATGCCGGCCTTTTCCAGCCGCTCCAGGTGCATGTAGAGCAGGGGCCGTGAGATCACCAGGCACCGGGCGAGCTCGCTGACGTACCGGCGGTCCTTGGCCAGCTCGGCGACGATCCGGAGGCGCTGCGGGTGTCCGACGGCAGAGAGAACAACGAGGAGTTCCTCACCGGTCATGCCCCATCTCCCAGCGTGCGGAATGTTCCGGGCGAGTCCTTCCCGCCCCGGCCACTGTAAGCGATTCCCACGCCAGGAGGTATCTCTGATTCTCACGGCTCGGGGGCGAAGGATTCATACGCGGCGCCTGGTGAATTCATGCGGTCA
Source organism: Streptomyces sp. NPDC058872 (assembly GCF_042743065.1). Classification (NCBI taxonomy): domain Bacteria; kingdom Bacillati; phylum Actinomycetota; class Actinomycetes; order Kitasatosporales; family Streptomycetaceae; genus Streptomyces; species Streptomyces sp. NPDC058872. The sequence continues at coordinate 14,504 of NZ_JBHYMK010000049.1, read as the reverse complement.
AGCCATGGATCGGCCATACGGAGTGGTCGGCGGAGAAACGCCGGCGCGAGGCGGACGGCGAGCCGCGGCGGCGCCGCAGAGGCGGCGATGACCTGGGACAAGCCATACGGAATTCCAGAATCCATTCGGAACTTTCATTTCCGATTGTATGGCGCGTGTGAACCGGGGATCGTTCGGGCCGCCATGAAAAGTTCACACCGTCACAGTGATTCCCACACTGTTCCGTTCCGGCGCCTCCGGTGCAGAATTACCCTGGAAATTGGCCGTCAAAGACTTGGAGAGTGGAAGACATGACGATCGCCGTTGCCACACCCGTCCGCTTCGGCGAGCCGACCACCGCAGGCGCACATCGGCCCGTCGTGCGCCGACTCGTGATCGAAGACCTCGACGCCGTGCCCGACACCCAGGGTGCGGCGCTCCTCAGCATCTGCATCGTCGCGGCACCCGTCGTCGACGGCACCACCGCTCCCGTTCCGGCCGCGTAGGCCCCGAAGACGGGAGCGGCATGGTCAACGAGGAAGGCGGCGGGACACCCGCCGCCCCCGTACGGCTCGGGTTCCGGAGCCATCTGCGGGCCACCGTCGTTCCCGGCGAGGCCGTCTACCTCGTCTCGCACCGCGGGGTCACCGCGCTCCACGGTGATCCCGCGGAGGTGCTGGCCCCCCTGCTCGACGGAAGCCGGAGCCCGGCCGACGTCCTACGGGAGGCCGCGTCCTCGCTCACCGCGGACGAGGCCCTCGACGCGCTGCGGGCCCTGGAGGCCTCCGGCCTGCTGGCCCTGCGGCAGGCACCGGCCGAGCCCCCGGCGGCCGTCCCCCACCGGCCGGACCCCGCCGCGGAGGCGTACTGGGACCTGGCCGGTCTCGACGGCGCCCGGGTCTGCGCGACGCTGGCCCGGAGCGCCGTGCACGTCGTCGCGGCCGGCGGCGTCGACACCGAGGAGGTGCGCGAGGCCTGCCGCGCCTCCGGGCTCGGCCTCGCGCGCCCCGATGAGGACGCGGACCTCACCCTCGTGGTCTGCGACGACTACCTGTCCCCGCTGCTGCACGAGATTGACGCCGCCCACCGTGCGGCCCGGCGACCGTGGCTGCTGGCCGGCGTGGGCTCCACCGCCGGCTGGGTCGGGCCCCTGATCCGGCCGTACGAAGGGCCCTGCTGGCACTGTCTCGCCCACCGGCTGCGGGGACACCGCCGCTCCGAGGAACCGCTGCGGCGCGCCCTCGGTCTGACGGGCCCGCTGCCCCGTCCGCAGGCGACCCTTCCGGCGGGCCGGGCCCTCACCGTGCACCTGGCGGTGCTGGAGGCCGCGAAGTGGCTCGCGGGCCTGCGCGACGAGGCCCAGGACTCCGTGTACGTCCACAACACGCTCGGCCCGCACGGCTCGGCCCACCCCGTCGTGCGGCTGCCTCAGTGCGCGGCGTGCGGCGACCCCGGACTCGTGGCCTCGCGGGTGTCCCGCCCCTTCGTGCCGCGGCCCCGCCCCAAGACGGCGGAGGACCTGGGCGGCCACCGGGCGCTCACCCTCGAACGGATGCTGGAGCGGTACGGGCCCCTGGTCGACCCCGTCACCGGGATCGTCAAAGAGATCCGCAGCGCCCCGGGCAGCCCCGACTTCGTGCACGCCTACCTGTCCGGCCAGAACCTGGCCATGCGCAGCCCGACCCTCACCGGTCTGCGCGCCGGACTGCGCGCCCTCAGCGGCGGCAAGGGGCTCACGGCGACCGAGGCCCGGGTCAGCGCGCTGGGCGAGGCGGTGGAGCGGTACAGCGGCACCCGGCAGGGTGACGAACCGGTGGTGCGCGACTCCTACCGCGGCCTCGGCCCCGCCGCCGTCCACCCCAACACCAGCCAGCTCTACCACGAGCGCCAGCTGCACGACCGGAACGACTGGAACGCCCGCGGCTCACGGCTCCAGTACGTACCTCCGCTCTTCGACGAGACCCTGGCCACCGACTGGACGCCCGTGTGGTCGCTCACCGAGGGGGCCCAACGGCTGCTGCCCACGTCGATGCTGTACTTCAGCGAGGAACCGTCACCGGACGGACTGTACGCCGACTCCAACGGCAACGCCGCCGGCAGCAGCCCCGAGGACGCCCTCGTCCAGGGCTTCCTGGAACTGGTCGAGCGCGACGCGGTGGCCCTCTGGTGGTACAACCGCACCCGCCAACCGGCGCTCGACCTCGACGCGTTCGCGGAGCCGTACCTCGGCCGGTTGATCGACGGCTACACCGCCCTGCGCCGTGAGGTCTGGGCCCTGGACCTCACCTCGGACTTCGGCATCCCGGTGGTGGCGGCCCTGTCCCGGCGCACGGACAAGCCCGCCGAGGACGTCCTCTTCGGCTTCGGCGCCCACTTCGACCCCCGGGTCGCCCTGCGCCGGGCGCTCACCGAGATGGGCCAACTGCTGCCCCTCGTAGCCGAGGTGACGCCCGAGGGCGTCGGCTACCGGATCGACGAACCCGACGCGCTCGACTGGTGGCGGCACGCCACCCGGGCCGGCCGGCCGTATCTGGCACCCGACCCCGGTCTACCGCCGCGCGGCCCGGAGGCCTGGACCTACCGGCCCACCACCGACCTCCGCGAGGACGTCACCACGATCACGGAGACCGTACGGGGGCGGGGCATGGACCTGCTCGTCCTCGACCAGACACGGCCCGATCTGGAGCTCCCCGTGGTCAAGGTCATCGTCCCCGGGCTCCGGCACTTCTGGGCCAGGTTCGCCCCCGGCCGCCTCTACGACACCCCCGTCGCCCTAGGCAGGCTCACCAGCCCCACGCCGTACGAGGAGTTGAACCCCGTCCCGCTGTTCGTCTAGCCCCGGACTTCGCGGGTCGCCGTTTCAGGTCTCGCTGGGCGCTTCAGTTGCCCGGTGGGCTTTGATTTCGGCCGACCGGGCACGAATGTGCGGGCGGTCAGTCACGGCACTCGGTCACAGGTCCGGCAAGAGGAGCCAGACTTCGGAGAAGACAAGGCCGTGCTCGTGGGTCACCGCCCCACACGGGCAGCCCAGCGAGATCAGGCGCCAGTCGCAGGTCACCGTCCACGGGCCGTCCTTACCCCCACATGCCGGGCAGCCGATGGTCTCGGCCGTCCACACCCCGAAAGCGGGTCTGCCGTAACGACGGAAGCGGCCCGCGTACCGGACCTGCCAGGGCTCGACCGGGGGCGTGAGCGGGACGCTCCCGGGTGGGCTCGCCGAGGCCAACACGGCGAACAGAGCGATCAGATCGGGAAGCAGGGCCTCGCCCGCCTCTGTCGGTGGCACGGCCGGGCCGTCCGCCGTGCCCAACGGGGTCCCGTATCTCGGGGCCGCCGCTGCGGGCGGTGGGTTCGGGGTGGTGTGCCAAGGCAAGAAGGCTCGGGCGACGGCGGCCAGCAGGGCGGCTGCGGGCGGGCTGACTGCGCCTGCGTCGAGGTGGTGGAGGGTGGTCCGCAGGATGCGCTGGAGGCGCCGGTCCCGGTCCGTGGCCAGCGTGTGCGTGGTCGCTGCCCGCCGGGTTGGGAGCGGGGCCGTGAGGCGGGCCAGGACGCGCGCTGCTGCTTGTGAGTCCTCCGCGGCAGGGCGCCATTCCCCGGCGGCCAGGAGCTGCCGTGCCCGCCCGGCCTCACGGGTCAGGGCGCGCGTCTGCAACGGCAGCGCGCCGGAGCCTGCCCCGTGAGTCTGGTGCCCGCCCGTCATGGCCCCCTCTCCCCTTCCCTCGTTCGTTGCTGCGCCGCGTCCCCGCCCTCTACGAGCGTTGGTGAACATCCCATCACACGGGCGGATTGGGCCCGGAGACGCTTAGCCACAGTTCTGTGGCCAGCGGGTTTGTCCGATGTCGGTATCGAGCACGTCGAGGAGGTGGAGTGGGACACCGCGGGTGATCTGGACGGTGGGCGAGTCGGTGACGTGACCGATCCGCAGGGTGAGTTCGCCGAGGTGGTAGAAGATCATGCGGCCGGTGGGGCGGACGCGGCGGTTGTCGGGGTAGAGGCCGCTCATGGTCTGCTCGGGGCCGAGTGCCCGTCTGACCTGCCGTTCGATGAAGCAGAAGACGAGCAGGGCCGGGCAGATGACCTGGATCAGGGCGGCGACGCGTCGGTGGTGCTGCACGAAGACGGGCGTGACCGCGAGCGGGCCTTTGAAGTCGTGGTAGCGGCGCTCGACCGCATCCAAGGCCCGGGCCAGACGGTCATCGCTGAGCAGATCCGGCTCGATACCGAAAACCTCCTCCACCGCCCAGGGCCGCGCCCAGTCACCGACCCGCACCAGCGGCGCGGGCGACATCAGCCGGTTGGCCACCAGTGCCTCGATCACCTGCCCGTGAGTCAGATGCGCGCTCGCACCACCCGGACACAACCCGTCAACGATCCCGGCGACGTCCAGCCGGCGCAGAAACTCGGCAGCGACAGGCAGAGCGCCCAGACGCTTCTCGGACATGGACGTCACCGCCACTTCAAGGCGCTGACGGACAGACCGTGGCCGCGGGGACCGGGAAGTCATCGACACACCCCACCCAACGCCACACCACCGGCCCAGGAAACCCCCGGACCGGTCACACCATACGAATCAATGACCCGCGAAGTACGGGTCTAGCCACTCGTAGTCGCTCCGGTGTTCGCGTGAAACACATACACTCGACTCCGCATGCCCGCACCACGGAAGCATCAGAGGACACGGACAAGGCAACAACGGGCGGACAAACGAATGCCACGTCACGACGAGCACCACGCACACCAGGACGGGTTAGCGGCGTCGGGCGGCGCCACAACGTCACCGCCCGACGTCCAGGACCTGCCCGCCGCCCGGCTGGCCCGCACCGTGCTCACGGTCGCCCTGCTCGGCTATCTGAGTGTGACGGCGCTGAATCTCGCGGGCGAGCGGCTCCGGCTCCCCCAGCTGATCGCCTCCGTCGTCTGTCTGGTCCTCATCTTCGTCCTACAGCTGGGCCATTCACGCCCGGGAGCGCGCCGGGCCCCGGTGCGGCAGTGGGCAACGACGCTGTCGGCGCAGGCCCTGCTGACCTATCTGCCGATCGCGGTGTTCCACTCCCAGTGGGGGGCCATGGCCGGTTTCCTCGCCGGTTCGCTGCTGCTGCTCCTGCCCGGCCGGTGGGCCTGGACCGCGTACGGCCTCGTGGGGCTCACCATGCTGGTCCCGCCCGCCCTGGACGGACTGTCCCTCCAGGAGACCGTCTACCTCTGCCTCTCCACGCTGCTGACCGGACTCGTCGTCTTCGGCCTGTCCCGCATGACCGAACTGGTCCAGGCCCTGCACGAGACGCGGGGCCAGCTCGCGGGCATGGCCGTCACCAAGGAACGGCTGCGGTTCGCCCGCGACCTGCACGACCTCCTCGGCTACAGCCTCTCCGCGATCACGCTGAAGAGCGAGCTGATCCACCGGCTGATCCCCACCCATCCGGAGCGGGCGATGGACGAGGTGAGCGAGGTCCTCGTCATCTCCCGGCAGTCGCTCGCCGATGTGCGGTCCGTCTCCAGCGGGCTGCGCCGCATGTCGCTGGAGCAGGAGCTGGGAGCGGCCCGCTCCCTGCTCCAGGCCGCTGACGTCGACGTACGCAGCGACATCCGACTGAGCGGACTCGACCAGCAGGTGGACTCCGTGCTCGCCGCCGTGCTCCGCGAAGCAGTAACGAATCTACTGCGCCACTCCCACGTCAGCACCTGCACCCTCGAGGCCGTCGAGGAGGACGGCTGGGTCCGGCTCACCGTGGTGAACGACGGCGTGGACCCCGCCTACCGGGACGCGTCGACGGACAGCGGCAGCGGCCTCGGCAACCTCAGGGCCCGGCTCCGGACGGCGTCCGGCAAGCTCACCGTCACCCGGGGCGCCGGAACCTTCAGTCTGACGGCGGAGGCGCCGACCCACCCCGTGTCGAGCCTCGCCACCCCCGACGACGGCCCGCGTCCCCTCAGGGACCCGGCCGCCTGACCGTCGCCCCCCCACCCCTGCCCGCGAGCCGCCGACGGCCGAGACCCGGCCCGAAAGGACATTCACCATGCCGATCCGCATCCTGCTGGCCGAGGACATGAACATGGTGCGCGGAGCGCTCGTGGCCCTGCTGGACCTGGAGGAGGACCTGGAGGTGGTCTGCGAGCTGGAGCGCGGCGACCAGATCGTGCCCTCTGCCCTCGAACACCGCCCGGACGTCGCCATCATCGACATCGACCTGCCCGGTACCGACGGGCTCACCGCCGCCGGCCTGCTGCGCGAGCAGCTCCCGGAGTGCCGGACCCTCATCCTCACCAGCCTGGGCCGCCCCGGAGTGCTCCGCCGCGCCCTCGCCGCCCAGGTCGCCGGCTTCCTGCTCAAGGACGCCCCGCCGCACGAACTGGCCGAGGCGGTACGGAACGTGGCCGCCGGCCGACGGGTGATCAACTCCCAGTTGGCGCTGTCCGCGTGGAGCAGTTCGCAGAGTCCGCTGACCAGCCGGGAGACGGAGGTACTGCGACTCGCCGCCGAGGGCCTCGAGCCGGTCGAGATCGCCGACGGGCTCGGGCTCTCGCTCGGCACGGTCCGCAACTACCTGACGTCCATGGTGACCAAGCTGAACGCCCGCAACCGCGTGGACGCGATCAAGATCGCGCAGGCCGCCGACTGGCTGATCTGACCGCCGGTGGCCTGCTCCCGGTCGCGTCGCCGGGCGTCAGCGGGCTCCGAAGACCTTGGTCCAGTACGGGCCGCCGTCGTCGTGGATGCCGACGCCGATCTCCTTGAAGGCGCAGTTGAGGATGTTCGCGCGGTGGCCGGGGCTGTTCATCCACGACTCCATGACCTGCTCCGGGGTGCTCTGCCCCTTCGCGATGTTCTCGCCGTACGTCGACCACGGGTAGCCCGCGGCCGTGACGCGCTCCCCCGAGCCGTCGCCGTCGGGGTCGGGGTGGTCGAAGAAGTTTCGGGCGGCCATGTCGTCGGAGTGACCCTGGGCCGCCCTCGTCAGGGTGGCGTTGACGCTGAGGGGCCCGCAACCGGCCTTGACGCGAACGGAGTTGACCAGGGCGATGACCTGGTCCGCCGCCGAGCTCTGTCCGGTGTCGTGCTGCGGACCTCCTCCCGGACCGGTGTCCGTGCCGCCCGTGGAGGCGGTCGGGCTCGGCGTCGCGGGGGCCGTGGTGCCGGAGCCGCCGGCCGGGGCCGCGGTGACCCCGTGTTCCGTGGCGGCCGAAGACACGGGGAGGTCGGGAACGACGGCGAACGTCTCGGTGGGGGCCGCGGACAGGTCGGCGGGCCCGGCCGCACCGACTCCCATGAGACAGTGGCCGCAGTGGGCGGTGTGCCGGGCCAGCTCGTCGCGCCAGGCTGCGCCGGGCCGGCCGTCCCAGGCGGCGGTCTGCCGGTGGAGGCCGGGGCAGCGGGGCGTCCGGGCGAGGGCGGCGGTGACGGAGCGGGCGACGTCCAGACGGACGCGCACCGACTCCATCCGTATCGCGGTGTCGTCCGGGGACCAGTTCAGCGCGGCCGCCGTCCCGTACCGGCTCAGGCACCCCTCCTCCAGCGACCACAGGGCCGCCAACACGGAGTCCTCGATGTCCAGCCAGCGCAGGGCCTCGGCATCGGAACCGGGCGCGACCGGCGGGGCCGGCGGCCGCGTGGGCGAGGGTGCTCGCCACAGCGATCGCGACGATCCAGGGGCGGAACGGCTCCGCCGGGGAGCAGCGCGTCCAGGCCACCCGCGACCGGCGCGCCGCCGACCGGTCGGTCACCGCCTGGGCCCGGGGGAACGCGGCCGAGCTGCGCCAGCCGGCCTGGCAGATCACCGCCCTCGACAGCCTCCCCGCAGCCGCCAGGAAGGCCTTGTCCGAGGCGTTGGCGAGCAGCGATCCGGCCCTCCTCGTGGAGCCCCTCACCCGCACCCTCGCCCACCTCGTGCCCGCGCACCCCGAGCTGGCCGAGCGCGTCGACACCCTCACCGACCGCACGGCCCCTCTCCGTGACGAGAGCGACCGGCGACGCTCCGGCACCGCGCAGTCCTGATCCTCGACACGGGGGCGGCGGGCAGCCGCGCCCTACATCAGCCGCGACCCCGATGAGCCGCCCACAGCGTTCCGGCGCGGTCGGCGGCGCGGGCGACCAGGTCCGCCAGTTCGGGTCGGTCGGGAACGGGAAAGGAGACGTACGCGCCCCGGCCACCGGCGACCGGTCGCCCGTACGCCTTCACGGCGAGCCGACCGTCCGGGAGGAGCCGGACGTTGAGCGTCATCAGGGTGAACGCCTCATCGCGCCGCGTATCGGTCCACCGGAGCTCCTCCGGGATCGTGACATTGATCGCCAGGGCACTCACGTCCAGGTCGCCGCTCATGGACGAAACGATCTCACGACGGGTCCCTCTTGAGGAGAACCGCCGTCCGCGTGAAGGGGAGCCGCGGACGGCGGCTCTCGCTCACTCCGTCCCCTGCCCGAAACGCGCACCTCACACGGATCAGTTTTTCTGCGCGGCGCGGTTCGGCGCCGGCGTCCCGGAGGACGCTCAGTCGAGGCAGAACTCGTTGCCCTCGACGTCCTGCATCGCGAGGCAGGACTCGTTGTTCTCGTCGGCGAGCAGGAGTTGTACGCGGACCGCGCCGAGCGCGACCAGTCGGGCACATTCGGCCTCCAGGGCGGCCACGCGCTCCTCGCCCACGAGACCGGTGCCGACCCGCACGTCGAGGTGCACCCGGTTCTTGACGGCCTTGCCCTCGGGGACGCGCTGGAAGTACAGGCGCGGACCCACACCCGTGGGATCGGAGCAGGCGAACCACGCGCCCCGGTCGCCCGCCGGAAGCGAGCTGTTGTAGTCGTCCCACCTGGCGAAGCCCTCCGGGGGCGACGGGGCGACATACCCCAGGACCTCGCACCAGAAACGGGCGACGCGCTCCGGCTCCGCGCAGTCGAAGGTGACCTGGAACTCCTTGATCGATGCCATCGGACCACCGTAACAGGGTTGCTCCCGGGCCCGGTTGCCGATGTGCGGGACAGCTCTCAGGGTCTGTCCGGAGAGTCCCGGCCCGCGCTCCCCCGTACGAGCATCCCCGCCGCCGCCAGGTATTCGAGGATCTCCCGCGTCACCGTCCGCGGCAGCGGCAGCGGCAGCGTCCGGGCCACCGCCTCCGGGGTGATGGCGGCGGCCAGCATGGCGACCACCCACATCGGCTCGGGACGGTGCAGCAGCACCCGGTGCTGGGCCCCGCCCCGCTCCAGCCGGAAGCCTTTGGCCTCCAGGAGCAGGGTCACACCCCGGTGCAGCCGGACCGGCTCGGTCTCCCCCAGCCTGGGGAGCACGAAGACCGCCGGCCTGGTGAGCGGGAGCACCGAGAGGAGCGGACCGCGCAGGTCCGCGAGTCCCAGCGTGCGCACGATCAGGTGGGAGAGCCGCCGCAGAGCAGGCAGGAGGACCAGGTACAGTCCGGCGCCCAGCACCGGACTGCCGGGCGCGGACTCGATGTTGCTCAGCAGGACGGGCCCGAGCTCCATCCGGTACAGGGCCTCGCGCAGCACCGGATGCGCGTCACCGATGCGCTCGTCGCCCCAGGGCCCGGCGAGCAGCAGGTCGCCGTCGTCCCCCCGCTCGATGGCGACGTCTTCTCGAAGGGACCACAGGTGCACGGTCCCGGGTTCGTCCACACTCCGCACGAGTAGTCCTCGACTTGACACCACGATCACGTTGAGTATCCGGCCGGAGAGCGGAGGCACGGTAGCCAAGCATTCACGTATCTGTCATGAATTTCTCATACATGCTTCGCGGTCTCCCTCCCGTGGGCGTCGACGTACGCGAGGCAGGAGGCCCGGTCGGAGGGGCCGTGGGCGGGGGCCCAGCCGTGGGGGACGGTGAACTGAAGGAGCTGATCCAACACGTCTACGACTCCAACTACCGCGTCTACGGGGCGAGGAAGATCTGGAGAGAGCTGAACCGGCAGGGCCAGGCCGTGGCCCGCTGCACCGTCGAACGCCTGATGCGCGAACTCGGCATCGCCGGCGCCGTCCGCGGCAGGCGCGTGATCACCACGCTTCCCGGCGGGCAGGCCGGACGGGCCCCGGACCTGTTGGACCGGGACTTCGTCGCCGGCGCCCCGAACCGCTGCTGGGTCGCGGACTTCACCCACGTGAAGACCTGGGCCGGCGTCGTCTACGTCGCGTTCGTCGTCGACACCTTCTCCCGCCGGATCGTCGGCTGGTCCGCCGCCACCGTGAAGGAGACGGTCTTCGTGCTGGACGCCTTGGAGATGGCGATCTGGCAGCGCGACCGCGACCAGCAGCCAGTCCGGCCAGGCGAGTTGATCCATCATTCCGACGCCGGGTCCCAGTACACCAGTTTCCGGCTCGCCGACCACCTGAACGCCGCCGGCATCGCCGCCTCGATCGGCTCCGTCGGCGACGCCTACGACAACGCCCTGATCGAGAGCACGATCGGCCTGTTCAAGACCGAGCTGATCAAACCTCAGCGACCCTGGAAGACCCTCTCTCAGGTCGAGCTGACCACCGCCGAGTGGATCGACTGGTACAACCACCGACGACTCCACGGTGAGATAGGCCACGTCCCACCCGTCGAATACGAGAACAACCACTACCGAGCAACCACGAAACCCCAGGCCACAACCAACATCTGAGATCTCTACCGAACCCGGAACGGTTCACTGCCTCCAACACCCCTTGCGGAAGCGGGCGGTGTGGCTCGGCATCGATTCCGAGCGACATGACATCCTCACGGCTGGCCACCGCGGCACCGCGATAGCCATCGCAGTGGGTCAGGGATCCCACCACTCCGTCAGGCCACGACGGCACACCGTGCTCGTCCGGCGGCAGGGGAACGGCCGGTCGGCCCAGCACTGACAGCGCCGCACGGGCGCAGTGGCGTCCCGTGGCGAACTCCCGCCTCCGCGCGTGCAACGCACTTGCGATCGCAGTCTCCTCCTCCGGGAACAGTGAGACGTCCACCACGTCACCGAACACCTTCGCTGTACGCACCCCCGCCGGCACCAGACCGGCGATCAGGTTCGCGACCATCCCGTCCCTTCCTTTCGGAATGCTCCAAAACCTTTGCGTGACAGGTGAATTAGGATCCGAAGGCAACAGTACAGCTTCACTTCCGTGTCGAAGGCAGGAGAACCGCATGAATCACATCGATTTCGTGGCCCCCGGCGATATCAGGTACGAGGACTTACGCCGGGGCGAGAACCTCAGGTTCGTCGGTGAGCCGGACGAGATACATCTGGTGGGATCCGCCGCTGAGATCGAGCAGGTTCTTTCGCGTGCCGTGCGGTCGGGCAAGCAGGTGGCCGTGCGCAGTGGAGGGCACTGTTACGAGGACTTCGTAGCCAATTCAGACATCCGTGTGGTGATGGACATGTCGCGGCTGTCGGCGGTCGGATTCGATGAGGAGCGCGGCGCGTTCGTCGTCGAGGCCGGTGCCACTCTGGGCGCGGTCTACAAGACGCTGTTCCGGGTGTGGGGCGTGACGCTGCCCGGCGGGGCGTGCCCCGATGTGGGGGCGGGCGGGCACATCCTCGGTGGGGGCTACGGCCCGCTGTCCCGGATGCACGGCTCGATCGTCGACTATCTGCACGCGGTCGAGGTCGTCGTGGTCGACGCGTCGGGCGACGCGCGGACCGTGATTGCGACGCGCGAGCCGGACGATCCGAACCATGATCTGTGGTGGGCGCACACCGGGGGCGGCGGCGGGAATTTCGGCGTGGTCGTCAGGTACTGGCTGCGGACCGCCGAGGCCGACGTACCGCCGGAGCCCGGCCGGCTGCTGCCTCGGCCGCCGGCCGAGGTGCTGCTCAACACGACGGTGTGGCCTTGGGAGGGGCTGGACGAGGCCGCCTTGGCGCGGCTCGTACGGAACCACGGCAGGTGGTTCGAGCAGAACAGCGGCCCCGACTCCCCCTGGTGCGACCTCTACAGCGTGCTGGCCCTCACCCGCAGCCAGTCCGGTGCCCTCGCGATGACCACGCAACTCGACGCGACCGGCCCGGACGCGGAGAAGCGGCTGGAGACGTATCTCGCAGCGGTCTCCGAGGGTGTGGGCGTGCAGCCGCACAGCGACACGCGGCGGCTGCCGTGGCTGCACTCGACGCGCTGGCCCGGGATCGCCGGGGACGGCGACATGACCGGACGGGCCAAGATCAAGGCGGCCTATGCGCGCCGGAGCTTCAACGACCGGCAGATCGGCACCCTGTACACGCGCCTGACCAGCACCGACTACGACAATCCGGCCGGGGTCGTCGCGCTCATCGCCTACGGCGGCAAGGTCAACGCCGTCCCGGCGGACCGGACCGCGGTGGCGCAGCGCGACTCCATCCTCAAGATCGTGTACGTCACGACCTGGGAGGACCCCGCGCAGGACCCGGTCCACGTGCGGTGGATCCGCGAGCTGTACCGGGACGTGTACGCGGACACCGGCGGCGTACCGGTACCCGGTGGCGCCGCCGACGGCGCGTACGTCAACTACCCGGACGTCGACCTCGCGGACGAGGAGTGGAACACCTCCGGGGTGTCGTGGTCCGAGCTGTACTACAAGGACGCCTACCCGCGCCTCCAGGCGGTCAAGGCGCGCTGGGATCCGCGGAACGTGTTCCGGCACGCACTCTCCGTGCAGGCTCCGTCGGCCTGAGACGGCACCGAGGGGTACGGGTTCCCGCGCGGGGACCCGTACCCCTCGGCGCTTCCGCCCCTGCCCGCCCGCGAGTTCAGCGGTCACTAGGGGATCGATAGGGGTGTAGGGGGCAACGATCATTTGATTACAGTCGGCAACTGCCTTTGCGTGTGCCGCAGGGGGCGTTTCTCATGCCTTTCACTTACTGGGGGATCACGGTCGCATGTCTCAATTCCGCGACGGCTTCACCGAGGTCGGGATACCGGACGACGCAATCGCCATAGTGGGGCTCTCCTGCAGACTCCCCGAGGCCCCCGACAAGAGCGCGTTCTGGGAGCTGCTCCGCGACGCGCGGCATGCGATCGGGGAAGTGCCGCAGGACCGGTGGAACGCCGAGGGACTTCCCCCCGCCGCACGGCACGGCGCCTTTCTCGACCGGGTGGACACATTCGATCCCGCATTCTTCGGCATATCGCCGCGCGAAGCCTCGATGATGGATCCCCAGCAGCGGCTCATGCTGGAACTCTCCTGGGAGGCTTTCGAGGACGCCGGCATCCCTCTGCGGCAGGTGCGCGGCAGCCGTACCGGGGTCTTCGTCGGTGCGATCGCGAACGACTACGCGGTGCTGCTGAACCGGCAGGGGCTGTCCGCCGTCACCCAGCACTCGCTGACCGGAACCCAGCGCGCCATCATCGCGAACCGGGTGTCGTACACCCTCGGGCTGCGCGGTCCCAGTCTCACCGTGGACACCGCGCAGTCCTCCGGCCTCGTCGCCGTCCACCAGGCCTGCGATGCCCTGCGCTCGGGCGGTTGCGAACTCGCCGTGGCCGGTGGCGTGAACCTCAACATCGTGCCGGAGAGCGCCCTCGCCGCGGACCGGTTCGGCGGGCTGTCGCCGGACGGTCGCTGCTACACCTTCGACGCCCGCGCCAACGGCTATGTCCGCGGTGAGGGCGGCGGGGCCGTCCTCCTCAAGCCCCTCGCCCGGGCACTGGCCGACGGCGACTCGGTCTACTGCGTGATCCGCGGCGGCGCGGTTAACAACGACGGCGCCACGGACGGACTCACGGTGCCGAGCACGGCCGCGCAGAGCGAGGTGCTGCGCCTGGCCTACGACCGGGCGGGCGTCGACCCGGCGGACGTCCACTACGTGGAGCTGCACGGCACGGGCACTGCCCTCGGCGACCCCATCGAGGCCTCGGCCCTGGGCGCCGTCCTGGGCACGGCCCCCGACCGCCGACTGCCCCTCACGGTCGGCTCGGCCAAGACGAACGTGGGACACCTGGAGGGTGCCGCCGGAATGGTCGGTCTCCTCAAGACCGCCCTGTCCCTCCATAGGCGCCAGATCCCGGCCAGCCTCCACTACGAGACACCGAACCCGCGGATCCCGCTGGACGAACTCAACCTGCGTGTGCAGCAGTCGCTGACGGACTGGCTGGAGCCGGAGTCCCGGCCGGCGCTCGCGGGCGTCAGCTCCTTCGGGATGGGCGGCACCAATTGCCACCTGGTCCTGCAAGGGGTGCCGGCGGCCGAGCCCGCGACCCGTGACGGCGGCGGGGCCGAGCGTCGGGCCGGTGTGGTGCCGTGGCTCGTCTCCGGCCGCGGGGAGGACGCCCTGCGGGCGCAGGCCGAGCGGCTGCGGTCGTTCGTCGCGGACCGGCCCGAACTGGATGTGGACGCCGTGGCGCAGTCCCTGGTGACCTCCCGCGACGCCCACGAGAACCGGGCAGTCGTCCTCGGCTCGGACCGGGAGAGCCTGCTGAACGGGCTCGCGGCACTGGCCACGGGAGAGCCCGCGTCGCGGGTCGTACGGAGCCGGGGGGTGGGGGCGCCGGCGGCCGGGCGGTTGGCGTTCCTGTTCTCGGGGCAGGGCAGTCAGCGGGCCGGGATGGGACGTGAACTGTACAAGGCCTTCCCCGTGTTCGCCGCCGCGCT
>NZ_JBHYMK010000048.1:0-61574 GCF_042743065.1 Streptomyces sp. NPDC058872 | reverse complement strand
CGCCCCCCGCGCGCGGGGGGGGGGGGGGGGCCCGGCCCTCCGGGGCCGGGGGGGGGGGGGGGGCCGCGGCCCACCCGGGGGGGGGGGGGGCCCGGCGGGGGGGGGCCCCCCCCCCCTCCGGGCGTCGCCCAGGGCCTCAGTCCAGGGCGTCCTCCAGTCGCGCGTCCCGCGGGGCCGCGTCGGACTGCTGCGGGAGCCCGGGCTCGGCGCCCTCCCCCTCGTCCCGGGTCGCCCGCTCCACCGCCTTCCGTTCCGCACGGCGCTGCTTGGGCAGCTCCACCATCGCGTAGAGCGTCGGCACCAGGAGCAGCGTCAGCAGCGTCGAGGTGATCAGACCGCCGATCACCACCACCGCCAGCGGCTGGGCGATGAAGCCGCCTTCGCCGGTGATGCCGAGGGCCATCGGCAGCAGGGCGAAGATCGTCGCCAGGGCGGTCATCAGGATCGGACGGAGCCGGTGCCGGCCGCCCTCGATCACCGCTTCGACGACCCCCAGGCCCTGCGCCCGGTACTGGTTGATCAGGTCGATCAGAACGATCGCATTGGTGACGACGATGCCGATGAGCATCAACATGCCGATCATCGCCGGGACGCCCATCGCCGTGCCGGTCGCCACGAGCAGGCCGATCGCGCCGGTGGCCGCGAACGGAATCGAAACCAGCAGGATCAGCGGCTGGACCAGCGACCTGAAGGTCGCCACCAGGAGCATGAAGACGATCGCGATGGCCGCGAGCATCGCCAGGAACAGATTGAGGAAGGCCTCGCTCTGGTCCTCCGTGACCCCGCCGATGGTGGCGGTCGCACCCGCCGGCAGGTCGAGCTCCTTGAGCTCGCCCTGCAGCGAGGCGCTCACCGCACCGGTGTTGTCACCGACCGGCTTGGCCGTGATCGTCGCGGCGCGGGCACCGTCGATCCGCGTCATCGAGACCGGACCGGGAACGAGTTCGACGGTGGCGACGTCGCCCAGCTTCACCGGGCCGAGCGGCAGGGCCCTGAGCTCGGCCAGCGTGGTGGCCGGGCGGGCCGAGGTGATGAGCACGTCCCGCTCGGCGTCGTCGAGGGTCGCCTTGGCGGCCGGAGTGCCCCGGACGGCCTGGGCGACGATCGCGCCGAGCGAGGCGGTGTCGAAGCCGGCGTCGGCCGCCCCGGCCTTCGCCCTCACCGAGATCCGCGGGACGGACTGCGCCAGGTCGCTCTGGACGTCGCTGACGTCCTCGAGCCCGGCGATCGCGACCCGGACCTGCTCCGACGCCTCCGTGAGGACCTGCGGGTCGGAGGCCTTGACGATCACCTTGAGGTCCTGGGAGCCGAAGGCCTCGCCCGCCGAGATGGTGGTGTCCCCGATCCCGTCGAGGGCGCCGATCCCCTTCTCGATCTTCTCGCGGGTCTCCTCGTACGAAGCGGAGTCGTGCAGGCTGACCTTGTAGGAGGCCTGGTTCGACCCGGTGGCCCCGCCGAAGGCCGCCATGAAGCCCGAGGAACCGACGGTGACCTGGTAGTCCTTCACGCCCTCGGTCTTCGCCAGGACGCCCTCGATCTTCTTCGCGGCTTCGTCGGAGGCACCCAGGCTGGTGCCGGGCGGGAGCTCCTGCCGGATGGTGAAGACCTCCTGCTCGCCCTGGTCGAAGAAGTTCGTCTTGAGCAGCGGAGTCATGGCGAAGGTGCCGACCAGGACGACGAGGGCGACGAGCAGGCTCGTCCCCCGGCGCCCGGTCGCGAACCGCAGCACCGGTACGTACAGGCGCTGGAGACGGCTCTTCTCCTCCTTCTCCTCGGCAAGCCTGCGGGCCTCCGCCAGGTCCTCCGGAGTGCCCTTGGGAGCACGCAGGAACCAGTACGAAAGCACCGGAACCACCGTCAGGGAGACGAGCAGCGAGGCCAGCAGGGCCGCCGTGACCGTCAACGAGAACGAGCCGAACAGCTCGCCGATCATGCCGCCGGTCAGACCGATCGGCAGGAAGACCGCGACGGTCGTGAGGGTCGAGGAGGTGACGGCGCCGGCCACCTCGCGGACCGCGGTGAGGATGGCGGCCTGGCGCTCCTCGCCGTAGCCCAGGTGCCGCTTGATGTTCTCCAGGACCACGATCGAGTCGTCCACGACCCGGCCGACGGCGATGGTGAGGGCGCCGAGCGTCAGCATGTTGAGCGAGAGGTCACGGGTCCACAGCACGATGAGGGCGAGGACGACCGAGAGCGGGATGGAGACCGCGGTCACCAGGGTCGAGCGGATCGACGTGAGGAAGACCAGGATCACCAGGACGGCCATGACGAGGCCGAGAGCGCCCTCCGTGGTCAGGCCGGAGACGGCCTTCGCGACGGCCGGCCCCTGGTCCGACACGACGGTCAGACGGGCACCGGCGCCGAGGTCGCGGCGCAGCTCGGGCAGCTTCTCCTCGACGGCGTCGGAGATGGTGACGGCGCTGCCGTCCTTGTCCATGGTGGCCATGACGGCGAGGCTGGGCTTGCCGTTGGTGCGGGTGACGGAGGTGCGCGGCGCCTCCTCCTGCCGCACGGTGGCGACGTCGCCCAGGCGGACCGCCTTGCCGCGTCCGGGGACGGCCGCCGGGATGCGGAGGTCCTCGATCTGCTGCAGGGAGGTGTAGCCGCCGCCGACCTGGATCGTGCGGGACCTGCCGGCCTCCGAGAAGGCGCCGGCGGGCATCGTCGCGCCGCCGGAGCGGAGGGCCTCGGCGAGCTTCATGGTGTTCAGTCCGGCCGCGGCGAGCTTCCGCTCGTCCGGAGTGACGGAGACCTGGAGGTCCTGGACGCCGCTGATGGTGACCCGGCCGACGCCCTCGATGTCCTGGAGGGCGGGCACGACGGTCCGCTCCAGCTGGTCGGCGAGCGCCTGCGGGTCCTTGTCCGAGGAGGCGGCGAGGACGACGGTCGGCATGTCGTCGGTCGAGCCGGCGATCACCTGGGGGTCAACGGTGCCGGGCAGTTGGGCACGGGCGCGGTTGACCGCCTGCTGGACGTCGGCGACGAGCTGCTTCGTCGACTCGTCGCCGTAGTCGAAGGAGGCCATCACGAGGGCCATGCCCTCGGAAGCGGTGGAGGTGACCGACGTGAGGCCGTCGACGGCCTTC
This sequence comes from Streptomyces sp. NPDC058872, assembly GCF_042743065.1. Classification (NCBI taxonomy): domain Bacteria; kingdom Bacillati; phylum Actinomycetota; class Actinomycetes; order Kitasatosporales; family Streptomycetaceae; genus Streptomyces; species Streptomyces sp. NPDC058872. Next base: position 58,488 of record NZ_JBHYMK010000048.1, on the reverse strand, counting down.
AGGTTGTTCTCCAGCGGCTCGACGACCTGCTTCTCGACCACATCGGGAGAGGCCCCCTGGTACGGGGCGAGGATCGAGACCATGGGGAGCTCGATCGAGGGGAACAACTGCTGCTTCAGCTGCGGGATCGCGATCGCGCCGAACACGATCGCGACGATGGACATCAGCCCGATCAGGGCCCGTTGCGCGAGGCTGAATCTGGACAGCCAGGACATGGGGTCTCTCTTCTGTGGCGTACTCGTCGACGGGCGGGAGCAGGCCGGGACCCCGGCCGGGTCGGCCGGGCGCGCCCCCGCCCCCACGATCTGCCATCGGCAGCCGGAAGTCTTCGGCCCTCGGGTCCACTTCCACGTGCCGCGCATACCGCGTCTGGAGTACGCCGGGGCCTCCGGTCAGTCCGCCCTCGGGCGTACCAGGCCCGACTCGTAGGCCGTCACCACCAGCTGGGCCCGGTCACGGGCGCCGAGCTTGGACATGGTCCGGTTGACGTGTGTCTTCACGGTGAGCGGGCTGACCTCGAGCCGCTCGGCGATCTCGTCGTTGGACAGCCCGCCGGCGACGAGGACGAGGACCTCGCGCTCCCGGGCGGTGAGCGCGGCGAGCCGTTCGGTACGGGCTCGGGCGCCCGCCCCCGCGGCGTCCGCCCCCGTCCCCTGGGCGAGGAAGGTGGTGATCAGGCCCTTGGTGGCGGCCGGGGAGAGCAGGGCCTCGCCGGCGTGGGCGATCCGGATGGCGCCGAGCAGCTCTTCCGGCTCGGCCCCCTTGCCGAGGAAGCCGGAAGCACCGGCGCGCAGCGACTGCACGACGTACTCGTCGACCTCGAACGTGGTCAACATGACGATCCGTACCTCGGCGAGCTCGGGGTCGGCGCTGATCATCCGGGTCGCGGCGAGGCCGTCGGTGCCCGGCATCCGGATGTCCATCAGGACCACGTCGGGCCGGGCGGAGCGGGCGAGCTCGACCGCCCGGGCGCCGTCGGGCGCCTCCCCCACGACCTCCATGTCGGGCTCGGAGTCCACCAGGACCTTGAAGGCGCTGCGGAGCAGGGCCTGGTCGTCGGCGAGCAGTACCCGGATCGTCATGCGGGGCCCCTTCCCTCCTCCTCGGCGCGGGAGGTCACCGGCAGTATCGCCTGGACGCGGAAGCCGCCGCCGTAACGGGGGGCTGCGGTGAGGGTGCCGCCGAGGGCGCCGACCCGTTCCCGCATCCCGAGCAGACCGTGGCCGCCGACCGGCGGCAGCTCCGGGGCCCGGGACGGAACGGTCGGGGGCGTGCCGTCGTCGAGGACGGTGATCTCGACCGTGCGCCCCACCCGGATGACGCTCACCTCCGCCGCCGCCTCCGGTCCGGCGTGCTTGCGCACATTGGTCAGGGCCTCCTGCACGATCCGGTACGCGGCCAGGTCGACCGCGGCCGGAAGCGCCAGGCCCTCGTCGGTGCGGGCCAGGGCGACGGGGAGGCCGGCCTTGCGGAAGCTGTCGAGCAGCCCGTCGAGGACGGCGAGGCCCGGGGCCGGTTCGGTGGGCGCCTCCGGGTCGCCGGACTGGCGCAGCAGGCCGACGGTGGCGCGCAGTTCGTCGAGGGCGGAGCGGCTGGCCTCGCGGACGTGGGCGAGGGCCTCCTTGGCCTGGTCGGGGCGCTTGTCCATGACGTGGGCGGCGACCCCGGCCTGGACGTTCACCAGGGCGATGTGGTGGGCGACGACGTCGTGGAGGTCGCGGGCGATGCGCAGCCGCTCCTCGGCGACCCGGCGCCCGGCCTCTTCCTCCCGGGTCCGCTCGGCCCGTTCGGCCCGCTCCCTCATCGCGTCCACGAACGCCCGGCGGCTGCGGACGGCGTCCCCGGCCGCCGCCGCCATGCCGGTCCAGGCGAAGACGCCGAGGTTCTCCTGGGCGTACCAGTGGGTGGGCCCGGCGACCATGGCCGCGGCGGTGAGCACCGTCATGGTGACCAGGCCGACCCGCCAGGTGGTGGGCCGGTCGGTGCGGGAGGCCACGGTGTAGAGCGCGATGACGGCGCTCATCGCGATGGGGGCGGGCTTGGTGTCGGTGACCAGCTCGCAGAGGCTGATCGTCACGGTGAAGAACAGCACGGCGAAGGGGCTGCGGCGGCGCAGCACCAGCGCGGCGGCCCCCGCGACCATGATCAGGACGCTCCAGGCGTCGGGCCGGTGGTCCCCGAAGGTGGGTCCGTCAGGACTGCCGTGCGGGTCGGTGAGGGACGCGGCGACCATGCAGACGAGCGCGCCGGCGGCGATCGCCGCGTCGAAGGCGAGCGGATGCGCGCGGAACCAGTCGAGGAGGGGCAGCTGACTGGAGGGGCTGTCGGGGGTGGGGCCGGTGGGCGTCACGGGAGACAACGGTACGGGGCGCCGACCGGCCCGGGTCCCGGCCGCGGGCTCGGGCTCGGGCTCGGTGAGCAGCGTCCGGCGGATCCCGCTGCCCCGGGGCGGCGGGATCCGGCCGGGCCGGGGGTCAGCCCGGGATGAGGCCGTCGTCCGAGAGCATCGCCCGGACTTCTTCCAAGCTCGCGTCCGGGGCCGGAAGGATCAGCTCCGAGGGTTCGAGGGCGGCGTCCGGGAGGGGCGCACCGAGCCGCCGGACGGCGTCGAGGAGGGCGCCGAGCGTGCGCCGGAACCCCTCCGCATCGCCCGACTCCATCTCCACGAGCAGCTCGTCGTCGAGCTTGTTCAGCTCGACGACGTGGGTGTCGGCCAGCTTCCACTGGCCCTCCCCCATGATCCGCACGATCATGACGCGTCCTGTCTGTCGCCTACTTCTCGAAGCGAGGGTGGGACTGCTGAGTGCGGTCCTGCGGCGCGGACGCGCCACCGCCCTCGATGGCCTGCTGCTGCGCCGAGGGACCCCCGGCCAGTTCGGCCTTCATGCGCTGGAGCTCCAGCTCGACGTCCGTGCCGCCGGAGAGGCGGTCCAGCTCCGCCTGGATGTCGTCCTTGCCGAGGCCGGACTGGTCGTCCAGGGCGCCCGAGGCGAGCAGCTCGTCGATCGCGCCGGCACGCGCCTGGAGCTGGGCGGTCTTGTCCTCGGCCCGCTGGATCGCGAGGCCGACGTCGCTCATCTCCTCGGAGATGCCGGAGAAGGACTCGGCGATCCGGGTCTGCGCCTGGGCCGCCGTGTAGGTCGCCTTGATGGTCTCCTTCTTGGTACGGAAGGCGTCCACCTTGGCCTGGAGGCGCTGGGCGGCGAGGGTCAGCTTCTCCTCTTCGCCCTGCAGCGTCTGGTGCTGCACCTCCAGGTCGCTGACCTGCTGCTGCAGCGCGGCCCGACGGGACAGCGCTTCCCGCGCCAGGTCCTCGCGGCCGAGTGCCAGCGCCTTGCGGCCCTGGTCCTCCAGCTTGGCGGACTGGCCCTGCAGCTGGTTCAGCTGGAGTTCGAGCCGCTTGCGGGAGGTGGCGACGTCGGCCACGCCCCGACGGACCTTCTGCAACAGCTCCAGCTGCTTCTGGTAGGAGTAATCGAGCGTCTCCCGCGGATCCTCGGCCCGGTCAAGGGCCTTGTTCGCCTTCGCGCGGAAGATCATCCCCATACGCTTCATGACACCGCTCATGGGCTTCGCGCGCCCCCTTCTGACGGACTCGGCTCCAGCTCTTCAACAGGATCCACAGTACGGGCCCTGCCTCCATTACCGCACTGTTCGGAGCGGGATGCGCTCCTCCCCAAGGACGAATGCGTGCGGTGTTTCCTCCCGCGCAGGGAGTAGACGGACCCCGGGGAGACCACGCCCGCCCCGCGCGCACACCGCCCAAGACGCAGTCCGTTAGCAGATCGTTCCCGCCCTGCACGGGGTTCATGCCCACCACCCCGTACCCTTGGGCTTTGTGTTCCGTAGCCGTTCGAAGGACGAGAAGGCCCCCACCGACAAGGTGACGGCGGACCTCTCCACCAAGCAGCCCCGCGACCCCGAGGCCCCCAAGGGCCGCCCGACCCCGAAGCGGAGCGAGGCGCAATCACAGCGCCGTCGCGCCGCGAAGGTGCCGACCGACCGCAAGGAGGCCGCCAAGCGGCAGCGCGAGGCACGCCGCGCCGACCTGGCCCGCCAGCGCGAGGCGCTGGCCAGCGGCGACGAGCGCTACCTGCCGGCCCGCGACAAGGGTCCGGTGCGCCGCTTCGTGCGCGACTTCGTCGACTCGCGGTTCGCCATCGCCGAGTTCTTCCTGCCGATGGCCGTGGTGATCCTCGTGCTGTCGATCTTCGGCAACAAGAACCCGGGCCTGCAGAACATCTCCCTGCTGCTCTGGCTCGGCGTGATCATCCTGATCGTGCTCGACTCGATCGGCATCTGGATCCGTCTCCGGAAGCAGCTGAAGGAGCGCTTCCCGAACGAGCCGAAGCGGGGCGCCATCGCCTACGGCTTGATGCGCACGCTCCAGATGCGCCGACTGCGTCTGCCGAAACCCCAGGTCAAGCGCGGAGAGCGACCCTGACTGCCGAAGGCTCGGAGTTCGACGGGGCCGCCTTCGGTACGGCCACGTCGGAGCCGGAAGGCCCGGTCCTGCCCGTCGTCACGCACTGGCCCGCCGGCCCCGGCGGCCTTCGTGACACCATCCGGCAGGAGCTCGTCGCCCGTCAGCTCGACGAGCAGATAACCGGCCGCTACCCGGTGGGACAGCGGCTGCGCATCCTGGACGCCGGCATGGGGCAGGGCACCCAGGCCTTGCGCCTGGCGCGGGCCGGGCACACCGTGACCGGTCTGGAGTCCGACCCCGAGCTGTTGCAGACGGCACGGGAATCGCTGGCGACGGAGCCCGCCGGAATCCGCGAGCGGGTCCGGCTGATCCAGGGCGACGGGCGCGAGACCGGGGTGCACTTCCTGCCCGGCAGCTTCGACGTCGTCCTCTGCCACGGCGTGATCATGTACGCGGACGAGCCGGACGCACTGCTCGCGGGCCTGGCCCGGATGCTGGCCCCCGGCGGCCTGCTGTCCCTGGTGGTGCGGAACGCCGAGGCCCTCGCCATGCGGCCGGGGCTCGCCGGCGACTGGTCGGGGGCGCTCGCCGCCTTCGACTCGGACGTCTACACCGATGACAACGGCACGAAGGTGCGGGCCGACCGGCTGGACGTGCTCACGATGACCCTCGCGGGGATCGCGGCACCGCTGCACGCCTGGTACGGGGTGCGGGTCTTCACCGAGGACCTCCCGGCGGACGCCGGACTTCCGGCCGCGGAGGAGCTGGAACGGCTGCTCGCCGCGGAGGACCGGGCGGGACGCACGGAACCGTACCGCCGGGTCGCGGGGCTGTTGCACCTGTGCGGGGTCCGCGGCTGACCGACGCCCGGACGGACACCCGGGTACCGCCCCGGATCCCGTGCCGTGGTGCCGAAGGACCACGAAGGACCACGAAGGGCCGGGGCGACGTGGACGGTGCGGTGCCCCGCGCCCCCACGCCTCCCCTGCCGGTGACCGGGTGCCGTGGCCGGAAGGCGGCCGGGCGGCGCGGCGGCACGGCGGGGCCGTGCCGGTCGTCACCGACCGGTGGACCGTTCCGGCCCTCGGCGCTACCCCTCCGCGTCGAGGGGCATCGGACCGTAGACCTTGGCCCCGTCCTCCGAGAGGGTCACCTGGTCCGCACCGCCCGAGAGGAGGTCGCGCCAGTGCTCACCGATCCAGCTCTCGGCGTCGCCCTGGGTGGTGAACTCCTCCGGAGCCACCACCGGCTCGACCTCGGTGCCGTCGGACTTCTCGAACCGCCACGTCCATGCCATGTACGCCTCCTGGCGCTCACCGGATGATCGGTTTCCTGCCCGCAGCGTAGCCGGGCGCGCACGCCCAGCGGCGGCGCGGGAGGATCTGAGGGTGGAACTGACTCTGCTCGGCACCGGCGCACCCCCCGGACTCCCCCGCCCCGACTGCCCCTGCGCGGTGTGCGCCCGTTCCCTCGGGCCCCGGGCCCGGGCCGCGACGGCGCTGCTCGTGGACGGGGCCCTGCTGCTCGACCTGACCCCGGGGGCCGCGCTCGCCGCCGCCCGGTCGGGGCATTCCCTGGTGGGGGTGCGGCAGGTGCTGCTGACCCATCCGCACGACGGACCCGCCGTGGACGTGCCCGCCGGACTTCCCACCGCGGGGCGGGTGCCGGACGGACGGGAGCTGACCCTGATCAGCGGTCACCGGGTGCGGGCCGTGGCGATGGACTCCCCCGGCACCGGGTACGAAGTGGTCTCGGCCGACGGCGAACGGCTGCTCTACCTGCCGCCGGGCGGGGCCGCTGCGGGCCTGAACGGGAACGGCCTGCAGCCGTACGACATGGTCGTCGCCGACGTCACGGGCCGGCCGGACGGGCTCGCCCGGTTGCGGGCGACCGGTGCGGTGGGTCCCACCACCGAGGTGATCGCGGTGCACCTGGACCACGACGTGCCGACGGGCCCCGAGCTGGAGCGGCGGCTCGCGGCGGCGGGGGCGCGGACGGTGCCGGACGGAACGACGCTGTACGTCGGCGAGTACCACGAACTGCCGGACGTGCCCCGGCGGACGCTGGTGACCGGCGGGGCCCGCTCCGGGAAGTCGGTGGAGGCGGAACGGCGCCTGGAGGCCTTCCCCGAGGTGCTGTACGTGGCGACGAGCGGCACCCGGGAGGGCGATCCCGAGTGGTCCGAGCGGGTGGGGCTGCACCGGGAGCGGCGGCCCGCTTCGTGGCGGACCGCGGAGACCTGCGAGCTCGTCCCGCTGCTCGCGGCGGACGGGCCGGCCCTGCTCATCGACTGCCTGTCCCTGTGGTTGACGGACGCCATGGACCGGGTGGGCGCCTGGGACGACGCCACCTGGGCGGCGGGCGGACGGGCGGCACTGCGGGAGCGGACGGCGGCGCTGGTGGCGGCGGTGCGGGCGACGCGCCGCACGGTGGTGGCGGTGACGAACGAGGTCGGCTCGGGGGTGGTGCCGGCGACCGCCGCGGGGCGCCGGTTCCGGGACGAGCTGGGCCGGTTGAACGCCGCCTTCGCCGAGGAGTGCGAGGAGGTTCTCCTCGTGGCCGCGGGGCAGGCCCTCGTGCTGCGCGGGTAGGGTGCGATCACCGATGGCCCTCGCTGATTTGTCACAAGGCGGAACCCGTGAACCTGGACGACTTCTCCGATCTGATCGAGCGCCCCGACGGCGGGATACGGCGTGACGCCGAGGAGCGCCGGGAACGGCTGACCGTGCCGCCGGGGGCGCTCGGCCGGCTGGACGAGCTGGGCGAGTGGCTGTCGGCCGCGCAGGGCTCGGTCAAGGTGCGGGCGATCGAACAGCCGAAGGCGGTGCTGTTCGCGGGCGACCACGGGATCGCCTCGCTCGACGTGTCCGGCCGCACCGCGGGCACCACGCACGAGTTGGTGCGCGCGGTGCTGGAGGGGACGAGCCCGGTGGCCGTCCTGGCCCGCGCGACGGGCGTGCCGGTGCGGGTCGTGGACGCCGGTGTGGACTGTGCCCCGGAGCTGCTGCCCGCCGAGGTGGTGCGGCACCGGGTGCGGCGCGGCAGCGGGCGGATCGACGTCGAGGACGCGCTGACGGTCGAGGAGGCCGAGGCAGCGGTCCGGCTGGGCATCGCGATCGCCGACGAGGAGGCCGACTCGGGCACCGATCTGGTGGTGCTCGGGGACCTGAGCGTCGGCGGGACGACCCCGGCGTCCACGCTGATCGCCGCGCTGTGCGGCACGGACGCCTCGGTGGTGACCGGCCGGGGCGGTGCCGGGATCGACGACCTGGCGTGGATGCGCAAGTGTGCGGCGATCCGGGACGCGCTGAGGCGGGCCCGACCGGTGCTGGGCGACCAGGTGGAGCTGCTCTCCGCGGTCGGCGGCGCGGACCTGGCGGCGATGACCGGGTTCCTGCTGCAGGCCTCGGTGCGGCGGATGCCGGTGATCCTGGACGGCGTGGTGGGAGCCGCGTGCGCGCTCGTGGCGCAGCGGGCGGCCTTCCGGGCGCCGGACTGGTGGCTGGCGGGTCAGGTGAGCGGTGAGCCGGCGCAGACGAAGGCACTGGACCGGATGGCGCTCAACCCCTTGCTGGACCACGGCGTCCATGTGGGTGAGGGAACCGGGGCACTGCTCGCGCTTCCCCTCGTCCAGGCCGCGGCGGCACTCGCCGCGGAGCTGCCCGAGCGCCCGGATCCGACCACTCCGGACGCCGTGGAAGGTGTGGACGGGGAGGCCTGAGCCCAGACGGAATCGTCAGCTCCGGAGGCGGTCACGCGCGACGCGCGCATGGCCGCCTCCGGCGTCTCCGCACGACAAGTGGCGCCCCATATGATCGCTTTTCATGGGAGAAGTCCGTTTGTCTGCCGAAGCAGTGACCCGGAGCAGCACCCCGCGGGGCAGCACCACCCGTTCGCGGCGCAGCGCCACGTTCGCCGTCTGGTACTTGCGCGTCGTGACGTTCATCAACTTCCTGAGCGCCGTCTGGGTCTCGCTCGGGCAGGACCTGCGCCGCCACAACCAGGACGACTACTTCACCCCGTACCTGCTCACCGCGGGCTTCGCCTCGGGGGTGTTCACCCTCTTCCTCGCGATCACCATGCGGCGGCGCAAGCGGGCCGCCTGGATCCTCAACCTGGTGCTCAGCGGCCTCTTCCTGCTGCTCTTCGCGCTCGTGATGCTCTTCCCGGAGATCCGTCAGCACACCCAGAACTGGATCTCGCTGGTGCTGACCGCGACCTTCGTGCTCGCGCTGCTCCTCGGCCGCAGGGAGTTCTACGCGAAGGGCGACCGCTCCAACCCCCTGCTCGCCGGGGCCGTGGCGGTCGGCGGACTGCTCGTCACCTCGCTGCTCGCCGCCGTCCTGGTGACCGTCACCAACGAATCCACCGGAAGTTCCAGCTTCCCGGACCGCTGGAAGTACGGCCTGATGCGGCTGGTGACGCTGGCGTCCGACGACTCACGCTTCGCCGGGATCAGCACGCCCGGCTGGGTCGACGTCACCATCAACGTGCTGTCCACCCTGCTGCTCTTCGCGGTGCTCTTCGCCGCCTTCCGCTCCCGGCGGGCCGTCGATCCGCTCACCGAGGAGGACGAGGAGCGGCTGCGGGCGCTGCTCGACAAGCACGGCGAGCGGGACTCGCTCGGCTACTTCGCGTTGCGCCGGGAGAAGAGCGCGGTCTGGTCGCCGAGCGAGAAGGCCGCGGTCGTCTACCGGGTGGTCGGCGGGGTGTCCTTGGCCTCGGGCGACCCGATCGGCGATCCCGAGGCCTGGCCCGGCGCCATCGAGCCCTGGCTCGCCGAGGCACGCGAACACGGCTGGATCCCGGCGGTGATGGGCGCCGGCGAGGAGGCCGGGGTCATCTACGGCCGGCACGGGCTGGACGCCCTGGAACTGGGCGACGAGGCGATCGTGGAGACCGACGAGTTCACCCTCGACGGACGGGCCATGCGAACGGTCCGACAGGCCTTCAACCGGGTGAAGCGGGCCGGGTACGAGGTCCGGATCCGACGCCACGAGGACATTCCCGCCGGGGAGATGGCCGCACTGCTGCGCAAGGCGGACGACTGGCGGGACGGCGCGACCGAGCGCGGCTTCTCCATGGCGCTCGGTCGGCTCGGCGACCCCCGGGACGGCCGCTGCGTGATGCTGGAGTGCACCGACGAACGGGGCGAGCTGCGGGCCCTGTTGTCCTTCGTCCCCTGGGGACCGAAGGGCCTCTCGCTGGACCTGATGCGCCGCGACCGGGAATCCGAGAACGGCCTGATGGAATTCATGGTGATCGAACTCCTCCAGCGGGCCGAGGAGATCGGGATCACCCAGGTCTCACTGAACTTCGCGATGTTCCGGTCCGTCTTCGAACGCGGCTCGAAGCTCGGGGCGGGACCCGTGCTGCGCATGTGGCGTTCCCTGCTCAGCTTCTTCTCCCGCTGGTGGCAGATCGAGTCGCTGTACCGCGCCAACGCCAAGTACCGACCGATCTGGGAGCCCCGGTTCATGCTCTTCGAAAAAAGCGCCGACCTGCTGCGCATCGGCCTCGCGGCCGGCCGCGCCGAGGGGTTCCTGGAGGCTCCGGGACTGCCGAAGTGGCTGCACCGCAGGCATCTGGAGGGCGGACGTTGATCCGCGGGGTCCGGAGGTTCGTCCACCGCGAGTGGGGACCCCTGTTCGGCACCGTACGGACGGCACTCGTCACCCGGGGGTGGCGGGCGGTTCCGCTGACGCTGACCGCCGTCGGCCTCACCGCGCTCTTGCAGGTCGTGCAGAACCAGGACTGGGGGTACCCACCGGTCCAGGCCGTCGGGTCGGTGCGGGCCGAGGACCCGCTGTGGGCCGCCCTCCTCCGCACGCCGCTCTCGCTCTTCGTCCCCGCGCTCGACCTGCCGGTGTGGGGCGCGCTCGCGCAGGTGCTGCTGGTGTTCGGGATCGCCGAGATCTGCATCGGGCGGTGGCGGACGCTGGGCCTCGCCTATCTGGCGACACTGGCCGGCACGCTCTATGCCCGCCTGGGCATCGCGCTCGGCCCGGACGGCCCGCTCGGGCTGCCCGCCACCGACGCACAGGTCGTCGACACCGGCCCCTCGGCGGCCGTGGTGGGCCTCGCCGTGTACGTCTGCTGGCGGTACGGGGCGCGGTGGACGGGGGCGCTCGTCGTCGTCGCCATGGTCGTCGAGGTGCTCGTGAAGCCGAACCTGGCGGGGAAGGAGCACCTGGCGGCGATCATCGCCGTCCTCGTCCTGATCGCGGTCCGGGGCCGGCGCGGGCGGCGTCAGGCCGGCGGGGTCGGCCCCCGTCCGGGGACGCGTTCCTGGAAGCCGCCGATCAGGTCCTGAAAGCGGCGTCGCCATCTGGTCCAGCGCCGGTCGTGCCGGTAGGTGCGGATCTGGGACCGGGCCCTGGCCCGGTGGCGACGGCCGTAGAAGTGTCGGGACCACCAGGAGCCGGGGCGGGCGAGGCGAACCGCCCCGACCACCGCGACGAAGGGGATGAAGGTCCCGAACACGGCCATCCGGAACTTCCCCTTCACCAACGCGACCAGGACGAAGAGGAAGTTCAGCACCAGGGTGAGCACGACGGTGGCACGGTCCTGCCGTTCGTCGGCGGTCACGCCCTCGACGCCGAGCGGCGAGAAGCCGCCGAGCGCAAGCCCCACCAGGGCCGCGGTGAGCGCGACCACCTCGACGCTCTTGCGGCCGTCTTCCGACCAGTACACGTCGTCGAGGTGCAGGATGAGCGCGAACTCGTCCAGGACGAGACCGGCGCCGACCCCGAAGACGACCGCGAAGACGGACGCTCCGACGCCGTGCCGGCCGCTGAACACCGCGCCGAAGCCGCCGAGGACCGTGAGGACGACGCCGGGCACGACGTGATGGATGTGGAGCCCGCCGGAAGAAACGTTCCGGAAGGGCCCCTTCCCGGCCCGGATGAGTCGGGTGACGGCACGGGTGACCAGGAAAGTCAGGACGAACGAGGTCAGAGCGAGCAGCATCGGGAGCTTGCCCGGCTCGACGATGTTGCGGGAGAACCAGTGACCCATGCCACCCCGTTCCGATATGTGCGATATGCGCAATCTACCGTTCGAGGGCGAGGATTACCCTGCCCGGATGGACGGCCTGCGTTTCGCCTTCGGAACCCTCACCGTGTTCCCCACCCGCATCACCCGCTGGGACCGGGACGCGGCGCGGGCCGGCATGCTCTGCGCCCCGGTCGCCGGTCTGGCCCTCGGCCTCTGCTCGGCCGCGCTCGGCGGGGCCTTCTTCGCGCTCGGCGCGGGGCCGCTGCTCGCCGCCGTCGTCACCGCGGCGGTCCCCGCCGCCCTCACCCGGGGCCTCCACCTCGACGGCCTCGCGGACACCGCCGACGGCCTCGGCAGCGCCAAACCGGCCGAGGACGCGCTGCGCATCATGAAGCAGTCGGACATCGGCCCGTTCGGGGTCATCGCCCTGGTCTTCGTCCTGTTCGCCCAGGTCGCCGCGCTGTACGAGCTGTACGAGGAGGGGTGGGTGCACGGCACGGTCGCCGCCGTCCTCACCGCCGTCCTCGCCCGTCTCGCCCTCACCCACGCGTCCCGCCACGGCGTTCCCGCGGCCCGTCCGGAGGGCCTCGGCGCGATCGTCGCCGCCACCGTCCCGACCAGGTCGGCCACCCTCCTGACCGGGCTCGTCCTGGTGCTCTGCGCCTCGGCGGGCCTGCTCCTGTCCCCGTACCAGGCCATCCACAACGTCCTGGCGGCCGGAGCGGCCCTCTGCACGGCGGCCCTCCTGCTCCGCCGGTGCGTGCGACGGTTCGGCGGGGTGACCGGCGACGTGTTCGGCGCGGTCGAGGAGACGACGGCGACGGTGGCACTGATCGCCCTGGCCCTGGGGTGATCGCTGCCCGGTCACGGACCGGGCGCGACCACCGGCGCCGCTGCTGCTAGCAGGGCTGCCGCCACACCCCCAGCTCGTACTTCTTCCGCATCGAACTGAGGCCCAGTTCCTTCGCCCGGGGGCAGAACCGGTCCGTCGTCAGCTCGTACTCGACGTGGAAGACGGCCTTGCCCGCCGCGACGAACGGGGCGAGCCGACCGCACTCGTCGTACTCCGCGCACTGCTCGTTGACCGCGAAGTCGAAGTCCGGGAGCAGCTTCGGGATCTGGTCCAGGTCGTTCTTGAGGCCGACCGCGAGGCCGCGCTCATGGGCGAGGCGGGCGACGAGCCGGTTGTAGCGCAGTTGGTCGGCGGCGGTGAGGGGGAAGCCGGTGTCGTTCTTGTAGCCGTCCATGTTGTCGGGTTCGACGGCGTCGAAGCCCTTGTCCCGGCACATGTCGAGGCGCTTCGCCATGAGGGGTTCGAGGAGGTCGGTGCGGCGGACGTCGAGCCAGCGCTCGCCCTCCCAGCCGTTGCCCTTGCCGAGCAGTGACTCCGGGAAGGCGTCGGCATCGGGGCGGAAGTCCTCCCAGGCGCCGGTGGAGAGGTAGCAGATCACCTTGCGGCCCCGGTCGTGCAGGTCCCGCACGGTGGACGCCGGGTGGTCGAAGCCGTCGATGTCGTACACCGGGACGTCGACCGTCGGGTCGAGCCTGCCGCTGAGCTGCCACTGCCAGGCGAGCCCCGGAACCGGCCGCCAGCGGTCCTCCCGGGGGGGCTTCGCATCGGAGTCGGGAGCACCGCCGCAGGCCGTGGCGAGGAGGAGCAGCCCCAGGAGCAGGGGCGGCGTGCGCCTCCCGGGGCGGGCGCGGCCGGTGCGGGGGGAACGGCTCGTCGGGTGCGCTCGTGCCGTCGCACGGACTCGTCTCATCGGGCGGGCTCCAAGAGGTGCGGAAGGGTGCCCCAGGGGTGTGCACCGGTGCCCGGGACGGTGCAGTGCACCGGGGTGGCCGGACGCACTTCGGCGGGGGCTGCGTAGACCAGGTGGCAATAGTGCGGGGCGACCGGCAGGGAGAGGGTCCGGTAGGTGTCCCAGGGGCCCTCGAAGGTGACGAGGAGGTCGGCCTGGGCCTCGTAGCCGGGGTCCGGTTGGGCGCCGTGGTTGAAGACGAGGGTGGCGGCCCCGGCCGCCCGGGAGGCGACCGCGATCCGTTGGTAGTGGGCGAGCGCGGCGGGTGCGGTCGCCACCTGGTCCAGGAAGGCGCCGTCGGCGCCGTACCAGTCCCGGTGGCGAAGCAGTTCGGCGATCACCTCGGCGTGCGGGCGACGGCCGTAGGCGGTGTCCACGTAACCGAGGACCCGGACCCCGGCCGCCCGGAGCCGCCCGGCGACCCCGGCGAACGCCGGGTCGGGCGCCTCGCCCGCGCCGCTCGCCGGGTTCAGGACGACGCCGTACAGCGACGGGGCCGCGGCGACGAGGGCCGACCAGGCCTCGGGTCGCTCGGCCGGGTGCTCGTAGTAGGGCACCAGGAGGGAGGGGGGCGTCATGGCATCCCTAGTGGCGGTGGGCGGTCGGTCGTACCAGCAGAGCACAGGTCAGGACGGCGAGCACGGTGGCCGCCCCCGCCGCGGCGGCCGGCCCCGCCGCGGGCTGCACGGCCTGGGCTCCTGCCGCGACCAAGCAGGTGGTGGCGGCGCTGAGCACCGCGCCGAACGCCTGGAGGAGCAGCCCGAGCCAGAGCACGGCACCGATGAGGAGCAGGGTGATCAGGCGCGGGAGCGTCGGCCAGGACGCCCCCGGCCAGGCCAGGGCCGCGGCGAGGGCCAGGGCGAGCAGGACGGTGAGGTAGCCGCCGAGGCAGAGCACCAGGGTGCCGGTGATCGCCCGGCGGAACTCGCGGGCCGTGGTGAGGGTCCGCAGCCGGCTCAGGCCCTGGCCGCGGAAGCGGTGCAGCAACCACTCGGCGGGCCCCATGGAGAGGGTGAGCGCGATGACCGCCCCCACGCCGCTGACCAGGGTGTCGCCCGTGCCGGCACGGAGGACGAGCAGACCGCTGCCGAGGCCGAAGAGGCCGTACGGGAGGGAGGCCGCGCGCGAGGGACCGCCCCGGCCTCCGGCGCCCCGGTGCAGGCCCGGGCGGAGCACGAGCCCGGCGAGGGCGACGGAGGCGGTGAGCGGGGCGAGGAGGAGCCCGACGCGCAGGAGGGCGGGGAGGTCCCAGTGGAGGGCGGGTGCCGCGCCGGAGAGCGGCAGCAGGGCGCAGAGCAGGGCCCGTTCGCGGCCGAGGACCAGGAGGACGGTGGCGGCGGCGAGGTAGAGCGACTGCCCGGCGGCGAAGGCGGTGGCGGCCGTCTCGGTGGGCGCTGCGGCCGCGAGGGCGACGGCCGTCCCGACGGCGGCGCCGGTCGGGGCGCCGACGAGCAGGGTGCGGGCGGCGGCGGGCCGGTCGCCGAGACCGAGCCAGGTGTGGGCGCGGTGGGACAGGGCCTGGTTCCAGACCCAACCGGTGACGGCACCGGCGAGCAGGGGGACGGTTCCGGCGGGCAGGCCGAACCGGCCCTGCTCCCCGGCGAGCAGGGGTGCGGCGAGGACGTATGCCAGACCGGGGAGCGCGAAGACGAGGCCGCGCAGCAGACAGCCCGCGAGCTCGCTGTGCCAGGCCCGGCCGGACGGCGGCTCCGGCTCCGGGTGGTGGCGCTCCACCCGTGCGTAGAGGTCCTCGGCGAGCGCGAAGGAGTCGGCGCGGCCGTAGGTGAGCCGGATGTGGTCGTCGGTCATGCCGTCGGACTCCAGGACGGCGGCGATCTCGTCCGGGTGAACGGCGGCGGCGGCGAGTTCGCCGAGCCTCTCGGTGAGTTCGTCGAGCGGATCTGCCGCGAGCCCGTCTCCGTCGGGGGGCGGGGGGACGGTGGGGGGCGCGGTCCGGGAGCCCCCGGGGTCCGGAACGGGGGCCGGGGGTGTGGGTGGGGCCGGGGGTGAGGGTGTGGGTGGGGTCGGGGGCGTGGGTGGGGCCGGGGCACCGCCCGGGACCGCTCCCCCCGTCCCGGGAGCGGCCCGGCCGGCCGGCCGGCTTTCCGGGCGTGCCCCGGAGGCCGGGGGCGGGGCGTGGCCCGGCCGGGTGGACGGACGTTCCCGCCGGGGGCGGGGGATCGCCGGAAGGGGCGTTGCGCCCGCCGCGGGGGGTTTCAGCCAGAGGGAGCCGCTCATGCCGGGGTGCCTCCTGGGACGAGGGCCGCGGACGTGCGGCGCGGGGCGGGAATGCTCAGGCGCAGCGGCTCCCGGGGCGACGGCACCGGTTGCGGCGGTCGGGCGCCCGCCAGTTCGCGGTAGATCTGGCGGAAGCCGTCCACCGAGCGGCGCAGGGTGAAGCGGTCGACGACCCGCTGTCGGGCGCGGCGGCCCAGTTCGGCGCGTCGGGCGCCGTCGCGGAGCAGTTCGGAGACGGCGGCGGCCATGACGGCCGGTTCTCGGGGCGGGACGACGATGCCGGTGTCCCCGACGGCCTCCCGCACTCCCCCGACGTCCGTGGAGACGGTGGCCCGACCGCAGGACATGGCTTCGATGAGGGAGAAGGGAAAGCCCTCGCTGATGGAGGAGAGCATGACCACGCTGCCGGCCGCGTAGGCGGAGGGGACGTCGGAGATGCGCCCCTCGAAGGTCACCCCGTCGGCGACACCCAGTTCGGCGGCGAGCTTCTCCAACCGGGTCAGGTACTCCTCGTTCCCGGCCGGAACCGGACCGAACAACCGCAGCCGGAGTGCGGGGAGTTCGGCCCGGCAGATCGCATAGGACCGGATCAGGGTTTCCAGGTCCTTGATGGGGTCGACGCGCCCGCACCAGCTGAGGGTGGGGATCTCGGGCTCGGGTCCGGCTTCGGGGAAGAGCGCCGGGTCGACGCCGTTGTAGACGGTGCGGATGCGGGCGGCGGGGGCGCCGCCGCGCTCCTCCCACCGCCGGTTGTACTGGTTGCAGGGGGTGATGAGGTCGGCCTTGCGGTAGCCGAGGGTGTTGAGTTCGCGGTAGAAGCCGAGCATGAGCGCCTTGACCGGCCAGCGTTGGGCTTCGGTGCGGTAGCCGAGGTAGCGCTCCCGCAGGTAGATGCCGTGTTCGGTGAGCAGGAAGGGCACCCCCTCGAAGTGCTGCGCGGCGAGGGCGGGCAGGGTGGCGAGACCGCTGGAGACCGCGTGGGCCACGCTGCCGTCCGCCACCCGGGCGGCGAGCGGGCGCAGGGCGTGCTCCAGGAGGTCGGTGGCGGTGAGGGCGTCGTGGACGGTGGGCCGGGCCGCAAGCGTCGGCAGGTGCGGCATGGTCCAGATCCACATGAGGGAGCGGAGGGCCGGCTCGGAGCGGAGGGCGGCGGTCAGCCGTCCCTGTCGGGCGAGTTCGGCCAGTTCGTACAGACCGGAGCCGAAGTCGCAGTCCGCCTCGGGGTCGAGGAGGGCGAGCAGCAGCCGCTCGTACGCGGCGAGGAAGCGGCGGCGTTCGCGCCCCCGCAGGGGTCGGCGCGCGCCGACGGGGGCGCACCCCCCCTGCGGGAGGCCCCAGAGGGGGTACGCGGTGTGCCGGATGACGTTGGGCGGCAGCTCCCAGGTGACGGGTTCGCGGCCGTTGCCGGTGAGCGCGAGGACCTCGAAGTCGACCTCGGGCATGCCGCGGACGAGTTGGTCGCACCAGGTGCTGACGCCGCCGTGGACGTGTGGATAGGTGCCTTCGGTGAGCATGGTCACGTAACGGCCACTGCTCGGCATGTGCGGTTCCCCCCGGGGAAGTGCTGGTCGGGACGCGCTGCTCAGGCGGTCGGGAGCGTGAGGGTGACGGCGGTCTGGAGCGGTTCGGGCGCGGTCCAGGCGGAGCGGGTGCCCGCGTAGGCGGTGCCGAAGGCGGTGCTGCCGAGGAGGAGCTTCTTGCGGGTGCCCTCGGGGGCGGTGACCGGAACCGTGACGCCGGAGGGCGCCTTGACGGTGACCGTGGTGCCGATGCGGTAGGCGGTGACCTTCCCGGCGGCGAGGGCCTGGTCCCAGGCGGCACGGCGGTTCAGTTCGGTGCCGACGTCCTTCTGGGCCGGGTTCACCAAGGGGGCGTTCGGTGCGAACAGGGCCCGGTAGTCGGCGAGCACCCGGTCGAGGACGGGGTAGAGGAGGCGCTCTTCGGCCAGGTTGGACTGGTGCACGTAGTGCGGTCGGGGGTCGTTGCCGAGGACGTGGGAGAGGGCGATGCGGGCTTCCTGGGGCACGATGTGGTCGGCGTAGCCGGTGGCCGTGGGGAGCGGGGCGGGCAGACAGGTGGAAGCCGGGTTGGACTCGCAGATGCCGCTTCCGCCGTCGGCCCGTGAGGTGTAGACCCAGTTGTACTCGTCGGCCATCTCGGCGGCGGTTCCGACGTTGTAGTACACGTTCATGGGGTGGCGGGGCACGGTCTTCGCGGCGCCGGTGCCGACGGGGCGCTGCTGGGGTTCGCGGGAGTTGTCGCTCGCGATCCACTTCACGCCGTTGTCGGCGAGGGCGGCGGCGAGGTGGGGATTGTCGACCGGCTGCTGGGGCAGGGTCTTGAGGCCGGAGTGCTCACCGGTGACGAGTTCGCTGCGGTCGACGGAGATGCCCTTGCCGACGGCCCAGTCGTGGTTGTCGCGGATCTGGCGGGAGATTTCGGAGCGGCTGACCCAGAGGGTGCTTCCCGCGGCGTTCTCGGCGCACTTCCAGGGGACGGTGCTGTTGTCCTGGACGCAGCCGAGGAAGGGATGGGTGTAGGTGTGGTTGATCCACCGGTACTGGGCCCGGTCGGCGACGAGCCGGTCGGTGAGCGCATCGGTGCCGCCGTGCTCGGCCTTCCACTCCTCGCCCTGGCCGCCGTTGTAGACCATGTCGAGGGTGAAGCCGGAGGACTTCTGCCAGGCCGCGGCGTACTGGGCGTCGGCGGCCGTCATGCGGATCGGGTTGACGCCCTCGCCGTCGTCGTCGACGCAGTCGAAGTCGCCCGGGGTGCAGTTGAGGGCGGTGTCCCAGCGGGCGTCGGGTGCGAAGACGTCGTCGACGTGGACGGAGAGGTAGTTGCGGCCCTGCCCGAGGTGGACCCCCTGGGTGAGCCATTCGACGATGCCGCGGGCGAGGGCGCGGAACTGCCGCTGGTACTGGTTGTAGGCGAAGGTGACGACGAGTTCGCGGCGCCCGTCGGCCGCGTACTCGCCGACGAGGCTGGCCCGGCCGCCGCCGTCGACGGGGACGTCGACGTAGCTGGTGTAGCCGGCACGGGGGCGACCCGCGTATCCGTAGCTCTCGGAGATCGTGGGGTCGTTGTCCTCGAAGGTGAGCTCTCCCGCCAGGTAGCGGAAGGGGCCCGCCTGGCCCGCCGCGGTGATGCCGGCGGTGGTCCCGTCGAGGACGCCGGACCAGCCCCCCTGGTCGGTGTAGTCGAGGCCGACGCCGGGGTGCGACCAGGTGTAGGCGTCGACCTGCGGGATCCCGAAGGTCCGCTCGTACGCCTGGAGGGCGGTGTGCTCGGCGGAGTCGGGGCCGAAGGCGCTCTCGTGGGGCAGGACGACACCCTGGTACTTGGCGCGGGGGCGTCCGCCGACGGTGTCGCTGAGGAAGGCCGTGTCGAGGACCGGCCGGTTCGGGTCGTTGAGGTCGATCCTGCGGTACGGGACGCCGGAGCCCTGCAGCTCGGCGGTGATCGCCCCGACCGCGCTGCCGCCGTCGTCGACGACGAGGACGGTGAGGTCCACCCGGGGCGCCGTCTCGGCGACGGCCTGCGCGGACGGGACGATGGTGGCGAGCAGCGCGGCGGCGGCGAGGGCCGCGATCCGGCCCGTACGAGGAGCCGTGCGGGCTCGACGGGACGCGGTTCCGGGCATACGGATTCGGTCGGAGTCCATGGCGGTATCCCCCCTCGACGGAGCCCGCTCGAATCGGCAGGCTCCGTGGAGATGTCGCAGATGAGGCAAAGAACGGTGTGTCGCCCTTGCATGAATGAGGCGAGTGTGACCGGGCCGCAGCGGCCGAAAGGGTAAACATGAAAGAGACACCACGGATGAGTGAATCACTGCCGCCGTGAGCGAACCGGGCGAGCGAGCGTAGGCTCGTTCTCGGCGCTCTCCGGGCCGAAATACGATGCGGCGGGCACGGTCGGCCCATCCCTCGACCGCCACAGAACTCAATGGAAGCGAGATTTCACCACCGTGACTGCTCTCACTCTCAGCACTGCCGGCGCGGCGACGCTGCGCGCCGACGTCCTCGTCGTCGGCGTCGCGAAGTCCGGGAAGGCGCTGGTCGTCGCCCCGGGCGCCGAGGCCGTCGACAAGGCCTTCGAAGGCCGGCTCGCCGCCGTCCTGGAGACCCTGGGCGCCTCTGGTGCCGAGGGTGAGGCGACGAAGTTGCCCGCCCCCGCCGCACTGAAGGCCCCGGTCGTCCTGGCCGTCGGCCTGGGCGCCGCCCCCGAGGACGACGAGGCGTACGACGGCGAGGCGCTGCGCCGTGCCGCCGGCACCGCCGCCCGGGTGCTGACCGGCACCAAGAAGGCCGCGTTCGCGCTGCCGATCACCGCCCCCGAGGACGCCGCCGCCATCGCGGAGGGCGCGCTGCTCGGTGCGTACTCCTTCACCATGTACCAGGAGGAGGGCAAGGACGCGAAGAAGCCCCTCGCCGAGGTGGCCCTGCTCGGTGCCAAGCCGCGCGACAAGGCCTACAAGGCCGCCGCCGAGCGCGCCCAGGCCGTCGCCGGGGAGATGAACCGCGCCCGTGACCTGATCAACATGCCGCCGAACGAGCTGACCCCGGCCGCCTTCGCCGCCGCCGCCCAGGCCGCCGGCAAGGAGCACGGCCTCAAGGTCCAGGTCCTCGACGAGAAGGCGCTCGCCAAGGGCGGCTACGGCGGCATCATGGGCGTCGGCAAGGGATCCGAGAACCCGCCGCGGCTGGTCCGGATCGCCTACGCCCACCCGAAGGCGGAGAAGACCCTCGCCCTGGTCGGCAAGGGCATCACCTACGACTCGGGCGGCATCTCGCTGAAGCCGGCCGGCCACAACGAGACGATGAAGTGCGACATGAGCGGTGCCGCCGCCGTGTTCTCCTCCGTCGTGGCGGCGGCCCGCCTCGGCCTGGAGGTCAACGTCACCGGCTGGCTCGCCCTTGCGGAGAACATGCCGTCCGGCTCCGCCACCCGCCCGGGTGACGTGCTGAACATGTACAGCGGCAAGACCGTCGAGGTCCTGAACACGGACGCCGAGGGCCGGCTCGTCCTCGCCGACGCGCTGACCAAGGCCTCCGAGGAGAACCCGGACGCGATCGTCGACGTGGCGACCCTGACCGGCTCCATGGTCATGGCGCTCGGCAACCGCACCTTCGGCATCATGGCCAACGACGACGACTACCGGACCGCGATCCACGAGATCGCGGACGAGGTCGGCGAGCAGTCCTGGCCGATGCCGCTCCCGGCGGACCTGCGCAAGGGCATGGACTCCCCCACCGCCGACATCGCCAACATGGGCGAGCGGATGGGCGGCGGCCTGGTGGCCGGCCTCTTCCTCCAGGAGTTCGTGGGCGAGGGCATCACCTGGGCCCACCTGGACATCGCGGGTCCGGCCTTCCACGAGGGCGCCCCGTACGGCTACACCCCGAAGGGCGGCACCGGCTCCTCGATCCGCACCCTGGTGAAGCTGGCCGAGCGCACGGCGGCCGGCGAGCTCTGAGCGGTCGCGTGACGAGGACGGCCCCGGGCCCGGTGCCCGGGGCCGTTCCTGTTCGCTCGCGACGAAATCCGTAGGTTCACACGCCTTCGTGACCCGGCCGTACGGACGATCGGTCGTCTCAGAGCCCGGCCCCGCGTCCCGCCGTCCGTCAACAAGTGCGAAGATGGGTTCTCGGCAGGACAGGGCCCCCACCACAGGGCCGAAATAAAGCGGCCGGACACCAGCCGCCGCCAGGTCGTCGACGACCGGCGACGAGCGCACATGCATGGAGGACGTGACGTGGCGAACGACGCCAGCACCGTTTTCGACCTAGTGATCCTCGGCGGCGGTAGCGGCGGTTACGCCGCGGCGCTGCGCGGAGCGCAGCTGGGCCTGGACGTCGCACTGATCGAGAAGAACAAGCTCGGCGGCACCTGCCTGCACAACGGCTGCATCCCGACGAAGGCCCTGCTCCACGCCGGCGAGGTCGCCGACCAGGCGCGCGAGGCGGAGCAGTTCGGTGTCAAGGCCTCCTTCGAGGGCATCGACATCAAGGCCGTGCACAAGTACAAGGACGACGTGATCTCGGGCCTGTACAAGGGGCTGCAGGGGCTCGTCGCCTCCCGCAAGGTGACCTACATCGAGGGCACCGGCCACCTGTCCTCCCCGACCTCCGTCGACGTGGACGGCCGTCGTGTCGAGGGCCGTCACGTCCTCCTGGCCACCGGCTCCGTGCCGAAGTCCCTGCCCGGTCTGGAGATCGACGGCAACCGGATCATCACCTCGGACCACGCGCTGACCCTCGACCGGGTCCCGGAGTCCGCCATCATCCTCGGCGGCGGCGTGATCGGCGTCGAGTTCGCTTCCGCGTGGAAGTCCTTCGGCACCGACGTCACCGTGATCGAGGGCATGAAGCACCTCGTCCCGGTCGAGGACGAGAACAGCTCGAAGCTCCTCGAGCGGGCCTTCCGCAAGCGCGGCATCAAGTTCAACCTCGGCACCTTCTTCCAGTCCGCCGAGTACACCGACAACGGCGTCAAGGTCACCCTGGCCGACGGCAAGACCTTCGAGGCCGAGGTCCTCCTGGTCGCCATCGGCCGCGGCCCGGTCTCCGCCGGCCTCGGCTACGAGGAGCAGGGCGTCGCGATGGACCGCGGCTACGTCCTGGTCGACGAGCAGATGCGCACCAACGTGCCGACGATCTCGGCCGTGGGCGACCTCGTCCCGACGCTCCAGCTCGCGCACGTCGGCTTCGCCGAGGGCATCCTCGTCGCGGAGCGCCTGGCCGGCCTGAAGGCCGTCCCGATCGACTACGACGGCGTGCCCCGGGTGACCTACTGCCACCCCGAGGTCGCCTCCGTCGGCATCACCGAGGCCAAGGCCAAGGAGATCTACGGCGCGGACAAGGTCGTCGCCCTGAAGTACAACCTCGCGGGCAACGGCAAGAGCAAGATCCTCAAGACCGCGGGCGAGATCAAGCTCGTCCAGGTCAAGGACGGTGCCGTGGTCGGCGTCCACATGGTCGGTGACCGCATGGGCGAGCAGGTCGGCGAAGCTCAGCTGATCTACAACTGGGAGGCGCTGCCGGCCGAGGTCGCGCAGCTCATCCACGCCCACCCGACGCAGAACGAGGCGCTCGGCGAGGCCCACCTGGCCCTGGCCGGCAAGCCCCTGCACTCCCACGACTGACGCTCACGTCATCACAGGGCGCGACGACCACTTTCCGCAATTCGTTAGGAGCAACTGAAACCATGTCGGTTTCCGTAACCCTGCCGGCGCTCGGCGAGAGCGTCACCGAGGGCACCGTCACCCGCTGGCTCAAGGCCGAGGGCGAGCGCGTCGAGGCCGACGAGCCGCTGCTCGAGGTCTCGACCGACAAGGTCGACACCGAGATCCCCGCCCCCGCCTCGGGCATCCTGGCCTCCATCAAGGTCGCCGAGGACGAGACGGTCGAGGTCGGCGCCGAGCTCGCCATCATCGACGACGGCACGGGCGCCCCGGCCGCCGCCCCGGCGCCGGCCGCCGAGCCCGCCCCGGCTCCGGCCGCCGAGGCTCCGGCCGCCCCGGCCCCCGCCGCCCCCGTGGCCGAGGCTCCGGCCGCCGCCCCGGCCGGTGGTGCCCAGGGCACCGACGTCGTGCTGCCCGCGCTCGGCGAGTCCGTCACCGAGGGCACCGTCACCCGCTGGCTGAAGTCGGTCGGCGAGAGCGTCGAGGCCGACGAGCCGCTGCTCGAGGTCTCCACGGACAAGGTCGACACCGAGATCCCCGCCCCCGCCTCCGGCGTCCTGCTGGAGATCGTCGTCGGCGAGGACGAGACCGCCGAGGTCGGCGCGAAGCTGGCCGTCATCGGCGCCGCGGGTGCCGCTCCGGCTGCGGCTCCGGCCGCCCCGGTTGCTGCTCCGGCTCCGGCCGCCCCGGCCCCCGCCGCCGCCCCGGCTCCGGCCGCCCCGGTTGCTGCTCCGGCTCCGGCCGCCCCGGCCCCCGTTGCCGCCCCGGCTCCGGCCGCCCCGTCCATCGCCCCGGCCGTGGTCACCCCCGTTCCGGCGACCCCCGCGGCCTCCCCGGCCGAGGACGGCGCGTACGTGACGCCCCTGGTCCGGAAGCTCGCCACCGAGAACGGCGTCGACCTGGCCACGGTCAAGGGCTCCGGCGTCGGCGGTCGCATCCGCAAGCAGGACGTCCTCGCCGCCGCCGAGGCCAAGAAGGCCGCCCCGGCTCCCGCCGCCGCCCCGGCCGCCGCCGCTCCGAAGGCCCCCGCCCTGGAGGTCTCCCCGCTGCGCGGCCAGACGGTCAAGATGACCCGCATGCGCAAGGTCATCGGCGACAACATGATGAAGGCGCTGCACGGCCAGGCCCAGCTGTCCTCGGTCGTCGAGGTCGACATCACCAAGCTGATGAAGCTGCGCGCCCGGGCGAAGGACGCCTTCGCCGCCCGCGAGGGCGTCAAGCTCTCCCCCATGCCGTTCTTCGTGAAGGCGGCGGCCCAGGCGCTGAAGGCCCACCCGGTCATCAACGCCCGGATCAACGAGGACGAGGGCACGATCACCTACTTCGACTCGGAGAACATCGGCATCGCCGTGGACTCCGAGAAGGGCCTGATGACCCCGGTCATCAAGGGCGCGGGTGACCTGAACATCGCCGGCATCTCCAAGGCCACGGCCGACCTGGCCGCCAAGGTCCGCGGCAACAAGATCACGCCGGACGAGCTGGCCGGTGCGACCTTCACCATCAGCAACACCGGTTCGCGCGGTGCGCTGTTCGACACGATCATCGTCCCGCCGAACCAGGTCGCCATCCTGGGCATCGGCGCCACGGTCAAGCGTCCGGCCGTCATCGAGACCGCCGAGGGCACCGTCATCGGCGTCCGCGACATGACCTACCTGACGCTGTCCTACGACCACCGCCTGGTGGACGGCGCCGACGCCGCCCGCTACCTGACCGCCGTCAAGGCGATCCTGGAAGCCGGCGAGTTCGAGGTCGACCTCGGTCTCTGACCGGACCCCCGAGGCGCAACGTAACGAGCCTCACCAGCGGCGCCCCCGTTCGGAAGTGTTTCCGGGCGGGGGCGCCGCCGTATTGTCTAAGGGTCAACACTCCCCGAGGAGCCGCTTCATGACCGTCCCCGTCGTCCACTCGCTGCGCGAGCAGATCCGCGAGCACATCGTGGAGGGGATCGTCAGCGGCCGCTGGAAGCCGGGCGAGCGCATCGTGGAGCGCCGGATCGCGACCGAGCTGGAGGTCTCCCAGACCCCCGTCCGCGAGGCGCTGCGCGAGTTGGAGTCGTTGCGGCTGATCGAGTCGGCGCCCAACAAGGGCGTCCGGGTCCGCAACCTCACCGCCGCGGACCTGGAGGAGAGCTACCCGGTGCGGGCCGGCCTGGAGCAGATCGCGGCCGAGTTGGCGGCCGGACGGCTGGCAGCGGACTGCTCGGCCCTGGAGCCGCACGTGGCGGCCCTGTACGAGGCGGACGCGGCCTCGGACGGGACGGCGCAGGTGCGGCACACGGTCGCCTTCCACCGGGAGCTGGTGAAGGCCGCCGGGAACGGGGTGCTGCTGCACACCTGGGAGACGCTGGGCATCGAGGTCTTCACGGCCCTGTCGATCCGCTGGCTCGGCACGGTCCAGAAGTCGTACGCAGAGGAGCACCAGGAGCTGGTGGAGGCCTTCCGGCGGGGCGATCCGAACATCGGCGCCCTGGTGAAGGCGCACGTCCTGGGTTGCGCGCCACGGGCCTGAGGCCTCCGTGCGGATGAGCGGGTCCACCTGCCGGTGGGCCCGCTCATCCGTGCGGGCGTCTCCTCGGCCGACCGTTCCCACCTGCGGAAACGGCGAATCAACGCGGCACCGGGTGCCCTTTCTGTTGGCACCCTGTGCCGACTTTCTCGATCTGAAGAGGTTTTCCCCTTCAACCCTTTGATCGATCATCGATCGTAGGTTTACAGTCTTCGGCGGGCCACACCCGGCCCTTCGCCCTGTCCTGCCAGACAAGGCACCCATCTCCACCCACCTGTCCGGAAGGCGGCGATCATGACCGATCCCGTAGGCAAGATTCCGAGCGAGCTCGACCAGCTCCCGGACCGTGACACCGAGGAGACCGCCGAGTGGGCGGCCTCCCTGGACGCCGTCACCAAGGCCGCCGGCCCCCACCGGGCCGCCTACCTGATGCGCCGCACGCTCCAGCACGCCGAGGGTGCGGGCCTGGCCCTGCCCAAGCTGCTGGAGACGGACTACGTCAACACCATCCCCACCTCCGCCGAACCCTCGATCGCCGAGTTCGGCGGCGACGAGGAGATGGAGCGGAAGATCACCGCGTGGAACCGCTGGAACGCGGCCGCGATGGTCACCCGCGGTTCCAAGTACGGCGTCGGCGGCCACATCGCCACCTTCGCCTCCGCGGCCTGGCTCTACGAGACCGGCTTCAACCACTTCTTCAAGGGCAAGGAAGCCGACGGTTCCGGCGACCAGCTCTACATCCAGGGCCACGCCTCCCCCGGCATCTACGCCCGCGCCTTCCTCGACGGGCGCCTGAACGAGTCCCACCTCGACCACTTCCGGCAGGAGTCCGGCGGCAACGGCCTGCCCTCCTACCCGCACCCGCGCCGTCTCCCCTGGCTGTGGGAGTTCCCCACCGTCTCCATGGGCCTCGGCCCGCTCTCCGCGATCTACCAGGCGCGCTTCAACCGCTACCTGACGAACCGCTCCATCAAGGACGTCTCCGCCTCGCACGTGTGGGCGTTCCTCGGTGACGGCGAGATGGACGAGCCCGAGTCGACCGCCGCCCTCGCCCTGGCCGCCCGCGAAGGCCTGGACAACCTGACCTTCGTCATCAACTGCAACCTGCAGCGCCTCGACGGCCCGGTCCGCGCCAACTTCAAGATCGTGCAGGAGCTGGAGGCCCAGTTCCGCGGCGCCGGCTGGAACGTCGTGAAGTCGCTGTGGGGCAACGCCTGGGACGAGCTGTTCGCGCTCGACACCACCGGCGCCCTCGTCCGCCGTCTGCGCGAGGTGCCGGACGCACAGGTCCAGACGTACCAGACCCGTGACGCCGCCTACATCCGCCAGGACTTCTTCGGCAAGGACCCGGCGCTCGTCGCGATGGCCCAGCTGCTCAGCGACGACAAGATCCTGGAGTGCTTCCACCTGTCGCGCGGCGGCCACGAGCCGCGCAAGGTGTACGCCGCCTACAAGGCCGCCCTGGAGTTCAAGGGCGCGCCGACGGTCATCCTGGCGCAGACCGTCAAGGGCTTCACCCTGGGTGAGGGCTTCGCGTCGAAGAACGCGAACCACCAGATGAAGAAGCTGACGACGGACGAGTTCAAGAACATGCGTGACCTCCTCGAGCTGCCGATCCCGGACGCGCAGTTCGTCGACGGCCAGGTGCCGTACGGCCACCCCGGAGCCGACTCCCCCGAGGTCCGCTACCTGCAGGAGCGCCGCGCGGCCCTCGGCGGTCCGGCCCCGGCCCGCCGCACCCATGCGCTCGCCCCGCTGCCGGCCCCGGCCGAGAAGGCCTTCGCCGCCTTCGACAAGGGCTCCGGCGCGCAGTCGATGGCCACGACGATGGCGTTCGTGCGCCTGATGAAGGACCTGATCCGCGACAAGGAGACCGGCAAGCGCTGGGTCCCGATCGTGCCGGACGAGGCCCGCACCTTCGGCATGGAGTCGCTGTTTCCGTCGCTGGGCATCTACTCACCGAAGGGCCAGACGTACGAGCCGGTCGACCGCGACCAGCTG
Source organism: Streptomyces sp. NPDC058872 (assembly GCF_042743065.1). Lineage (NCBI taxonomy): Bacteria > Bacillati > Actinomycetota > Actinomycetes > Kitasatosporales > Streptomycetaceae > Streptomyces > Streptomyces sp. NPDC058872. Next base: position 31,337 of record NZ_JBHYMK010000048.1, on the reverse strand, counting down.
ATGTACTACAAGGAAGCCGTCAACGGCCAGATCCTGAACGAGGGCATCACCGAAGCCGGCTCGATGGCCGACTTCATCGCCGCGTCCACCGCCTACGCGACGCACGGCGAAGCGATGATCCCCTTCTACATCTTCTACTCGATGTTCGGCTGGCAGCGGACCGCCGACCAGATGTGGCAGCTCGGCGACCAGCTCGGCCGCGGCTTCCTCGTCGGCGCGACCGCCGGCCGCACCACCCTGACCGGTGAGGGCCTCCAGCACGCCGACGGCCATTCGCCGGTGATCGCCGCGACGAACCCGGCCGCGCTGACGTACGACCCGGCGTTCGCCTACGAGGTCGCGGTCATCGTCAAGGAGGGGCTGCGCCGGATGTACGGCGAGGCCGCCGAGGGCGAGGACCGGGACGTCTTCTACTACCTGACGGTCTACAACGAGCCGATGCCGCAGCCGGCCAAGCCGTCCGGGGTCGACGAGGGCATCATCAAGGGCCTCTACCGCTTCAACACGGCGGAGTCGGCCGGTCTCGACCTGCCGGCGAACGCCGCGCGGATCCAGCTGCTCTCCTCCGGCACGGCCATCCACTGGGCCCTGGAGGCGCAGAAGCTGCTCGCCGCCGAGTGGGGCGTGGCCGCCGACGTGTGGTCCGCGACCTCCTGGACGGAGCTGCGGCGCGATGCCCTGGAGGCGGACGCGGCGCTGCTGCGGGGCGAGGAGCAGGTGCCGTACGTGCGCCGGGCCCTGGAGGGCGTCGACTCCCCGGTCCTCGCGGTCTCCGACTACATGCGCCAGGTCCCGGACCAGATCGCGCAGTGGATCGAGCAGGACTACACCTCGCTGGGCGCCGACGGCTTCGGCCTCTCGGACACCCGCGACGCGGCCCGCCGCCACTTCGGCGTCGACGCCCAGTCGATCGTCGTCGCGGCGCTGGCCCAGCTGGCCCGCCGCGGCGAGGTCCGGGCGACGGCCGTCAAGGAGGCGCGCGAGCGCTACGGCCTGTAGGGCCGACCGCCACGATCGAGGGGCCGTGCTTCGTACGAGACCGTACGGGGCACGGCCCCTCGGCCGTACCGTGGCGGTCCTCGGCTCCGGGGCGGGGGCCGGAGCCCGGGCCTCCGGAGGATGGGAGGGTGGAGCCCATGCGCGCCGCCCGCCTCATCAAGATGGTCCTGCTCCTCCAGTCGCGTCCGTCGATGACGGCCGCCGCACTGGCCGCCGAGCTGGAGGTGTCGGAGCGGACCGTGGCCCGGGACGCGCTCGCCCTGTCGGAGGCGGGGGTGCCGGTGTACGCGGCCCGGGGCAGGGCAGGTGGCTACCGGCTGGTCGGCGGGTACCGCACGCGCCTCACGGGGCTGGCGCGCGGCGAGGCCGAGGCCCTGTTCCTGTCGGGGCTGCCGGGCGCCCTGCGGGACATGGGGCTCGCGGACGCGGCTTCGGCGGCCCGGCTGAAGGTGTCGGCGGCGCTGCTGCCCTCGCTGCGGGACGCACACGAGTCGGCGACCCGGCGCTTCCACCTGGATGCACCCGGGTGGTACCAGGAGCCGGAGACCCCGGAGCTGCTCCCCCCGGTGGCGGAGGCGGTGTGGGACGACCGGCGGCTGTCGGCCCGGTACCGGCGCGGGGACGGGACGGAGGTGGAACGGCGGCTCGAACCGTACGGCCTCGTCCTCAAGGCGGGCGTCTGGTACGTGTGCGCGCGTTCCGGTTCCGTCGTCCGCACCTACCGGGTGGACCGGTTCACTGCGGTGGAGGCGGCCGGGGAGCGGTTCGACCGGGACCCGGACTTCGAGCTGTCCGCGTTCTGGGAGGAGCGGTCGGCGGAGTTCGCCCGCTCGCTGTTGCGGGCCGAGGTGGTGCTGCGGCTCTCACCGGCGGGCGCCGACCGGTTGCCGCACGTCACGGACCGCGGAGCGGCCGGGGAGGCGCTGGCGTCGGCCGTCCGGGACGGGGACGACGACCGGGTGACGGTGCGGCTCCGGGTGGAGAGCGAGGAGGTCGCCCTCGGCCAGCTCCTCGGCCTCGGTGCGGACGCGGAGGTGCTCGCCCCGGCCGCGCTCCGGGAGCGGTTCGCGGCGACCGCACGGGGATTGGCCGCGCTGTACTCCTGAGGCGTCCGCGGACCGGCCCGGAGGGCGGACGGCCCGCACGGGCCGGCCCGGGAGCGCCCGGCGGGCTCCTCCGCCCTACCGGTGGTCGGCCACCGCGGGCTTTCCGGTCTCCTTCGCCACCAGGAAGCCCCAGCAGTCCGGGCGGGAGCCGTCGGCGTCGGTGAAGCCGTACTCGGCCGCCAGGTGCCCGCTGGAGAGGGACCGGCCGGTCCACCGGTGCCGTTCGGGGTCGGCGGCGAGGGCGGCGACGGCCCGGCCGACGTAGACGGGCGACTCGGAGATGCCGAAGTCGGGGACCTTGCCGAGGGCGTCGCGCCAGTTCTCCTCGGTGACGCCGAAGGAGGCGAGCATCTGCTCGGACCGGAGCCAGCCGGGAGTGACCGCGACGGCCGTGCCGCCGTACTCCGCCAGCTCCTCCGCGAGGCCGAAGGCCATGCGGATCGGGGCGTTCTTGGCGAGGTCGTAGTAGAGGTTCTCGCGGAAGCGGGGGCCGTTGTAGGCGGCGGTGCCGTCGGTGACCTCGACGAGGAGTCCGCCGGGGTTGCGGATCAACAGCGGAAGCGCGAGGTGCGAGGTGATCGCATGGGTGTGCACGCCGAGTTCGAGCATCCGCAGGCCGTCGGCGAGGTCGAGCTCCCAGCTCTTCCTGCCGAAGGCGGAGCCGATGAGGTGCTCGCCGCCCCAGAGGTCGTTGACGAGGACGTCGAGACGGCCGCGCTCCCGGTCGACGCGGTCGACCAGGGCCCGGACCCGTTCGGGCTCCAGGTGGTCGGTGGGGACGGCGATGCCCTCGCCGCCGGCGGCCGTCACCAGTTCGGCGGTCTCCTCGATGGTCTCGGTGGTGCGGCCGACCTCGCTGGGTCCCCCTCGGGTGGTGCGGCCCGTGACGTAGACGGTGGCTCCGGCGGTGCCGAGTTGGACGGCGATGGCCCGTCCGGCGCCCCGGGTGGCACCGGCGACCAGGCAGATCCGCCCCTTCAGGGGTGTGTCGTGCGTCGTCATGGGCACCAGGCTGGCAGGAAAGTACGACACCTTCTGTCCGGATTCATTTCGGGCTTTCCGGGTGCGTCGGATCCCGCGAGCCACGATGCTGGTCCCGTGATGGACGAGACCGAGTTCTGGGAGATCATCGACTCCACCCGCGAGGCCGCCGAGGGCGACCCCGAGGAGCAGGCCGATCTGCTCGTGGAACGGCTGACCCGGCTGGACCCCGACTCGGTGCTCGACTACGCGCGCCATTTCGAGGCCCGTTACAACCGGGCGTACCTCTGGGAGCTGTGGGGTGCCGCGGCCGTGCTCTTCGACGGGGCCGGTGACGAGGTCTTCGACTCCTTCCGGTGCTGGCTGATCGGGCAGGGCCGGGAGGTCTACGAGGGGGCGGTGCACGATCCGGACGCGCTCGCGGAGCTGCTCGGCGACTTCGACGTGGAGATCGACGGGGACGGCGAGGAGATCGGCTTCGCGGCGGACGAGGCGTACGAGCAGTTGACCGGCGGCGAGACTCCCGACCTGGGCATTCCGATGCCGGGAGGAGAGCCGCTGGGCACCCCCTTCGACCTGGAGGACGACGACGTGCTCGCGGGCCGCTTCCCGCGGCTGTGGGAGCGCTTCGGCTCGGCGTAGGCCCGGGATGCCGGCTCCGCGCGGGCCGGGGACGCGGACGGGGAGGGTGCGCGCCCCGGACCGGCGGGACCGGGCGGCCGGTCAGAAGTGGGTGCCGCCGTCGATGCGGACCTCGGTGCCGGTGATGAAGGCGCCGTCCTCGGAGGCGAGCATCGCGACGACGCCGGCGACGGTCTCGGGGCCGGCGAAGCCCTGTCCGAGGGCGGGGGCGAGCTTCGCGAAGAGCGAGAAGTCGGTGTCCTCCGGGAGGCCCGGGCCGACGCTCTGGCGGCTGGCGCCGGTGCCGTCGGTCATGCCGGAGGAGATGGAGCCGGGCTGGACGGCGGTGAAGCGGATGCCCTGCTTGGCGTACTCGGCGGCGAGCGCGTGGGTCATGGACTGGATGCCGCCCTTGCTGGCCGCGTAGGCGGACATGTAGGGGTGGGCGAACACCGCGGAGGTGGAGGAGAAGTTCACGACGGCGGAGCCGTTGCCCTCCAGGAGGGCGGGGATCGCCTCGCGGATCACCAGGAAGGTGCCGGTCAGGTTGACCCGGATCACCTGCTCGAAGGCTTCCAGGCTCGTCTCGTGGGTGTGCGAGGAGCGCAGGATGCCCGCCGCGTTGACCAGGACGTCCAGGCCGCCGAGCGCCTCGACGGCGGCGGCGACCCCGGCCCGTACGGAGCCCTCGTCGGCGACGTCCACGACGACGGTGGTGAGGCGGTCGGCGGCGTCCCCGGCCTTGGCTGCGGTGTCCTTGAGGCCGTCCTCGCTGATGTCCGCGGCGACGACCCGGCCGCCCTCGGCGAGGACGCGCAGGACGGTGGCCTGGCCTATGCCGGAGCCGCCGCCGGTGATGAGCGCGCGGCGTCCTTCGTAACGGGTCAGCTGGTTCATGGCGGCAACCTCTCGATGTCGAGCTTCCTGGGAACGCCGCCACGGTACGCCGGAGTGGCACGTTTTGCCACACCTGCACCTCGCGCACGTACGACATCCGCGGGCGTACGCTTCGTGGGGTGAGCACCAAGTCGAAGGGCGCCGCGCCCCCCTCCCCCTCACTGACGGAGCGCCGGAAGGCCGCCACCCAGCTGGACATCGCCCGTGCCGCCGCCGAGCTCTTCGCCGAGCACGGCCCCGACGGGACCACCGCCGAGGAGATCGCACGACGGGCCGGGGTCGCCCTGCGCACCTTCTACCGCTACTTCCGCTCCAAGCAGGACGCCGTCGCACCGCTCCTCGCGAGCGGCGCCGACCGGTGGCGGGAGCAGCTCGCGGCGACGGCGACGGAGGGCCGGGCCGGCCTTCCGGAAGCCCTGGAGCGCTCGATCGCCGCATCGCTGACCCCGGAGACCGACGCGGAGGCGGAGGCGCTGCACTGGACGCGCGGACTGCTGCGGGCCGCCGCCGGGGACCCCGCGCTCCGGGCCGTCTGGTACCGGGTCAACCAGGAGTCCGAAGAGCGGCTGCGCGGGGTCCTCGGCGCGCTCGCCGGACCGGACGCCACCCCGCTGGAGGTGCGGCTCGCCGCGGCAGCGGCCACCGATGCCGTCCGGATCGCCCTGGAGAGCTGGGCGGAGGCGCCGGAGGACGACGCCGGGGCACCGGCCGCCCTCGCCGTCCGTTGTCTGCGCGAGCTGATCGGCGGCATCCGACTGATGGGGCCCGGCAGCGACGGCGGGCACGGGACCGCCGCGCCGGAAGGGCCGGCGGACCTCCGGGCGTGACGGTCGGCCGCCGCCCCGGCCTCAGCCGGCCAACAGGCGGCCCATGAGCACGTCGTCCACGTACGCCCCGTCGAGCAGGAACTCCCCCGGCAGCACGCCCTCGACCGCGAAGCCCTCGGAGGCGTAGAGCGCACGGGCCGGCCCGTTGTGCCCGAGGACCCGCAGGGTGATCCGGACGGCCCCCTGGGCCCGGGCCCGGTCCATCGCGGCCCGGAGCAGCTCTCGGCCGACGCCCTGGCCCCGGGCCGCTTCGGCGACCGCCAGGCCCTGGATCTGGCGGACGTGGGAGTTGGCGGCGAGCGGTGTCGACGGCACCACCCGTACGTAGCCGACGAGCCCTCCCCCGCGCACCGCCACGAGGTAGTCCCCGGGCACGTGGCGCGCGTCGAAGAAGGGTTCCTCCGGCCCGGGCGCGGGTTGCACCGCGTGGAGGGGTGACCAGGTGACCCGGTCGAGCTCGGCGAGTGCGGCGTCGTCGCCCTGGACGGCCGTCCTTATCTGCGTCTCCGACACGATCATGGTGGTCACTGTGCCATGCACCGGCCCGGGGAGGGCAGGATGGTGGACATGCAGCGTTCCGTCCTCCGCAAGCGCGTCGCCGTCACCGGCGCCTCCGGGCTCATCGGCTCGGCCCTGGTCCGTTCCCTGCGCGCCGACGGCCATGACGTCCTCCGTCTCGTCCGCCGCCCGGCCCGCACCGCCGACGAGGTGGAGTGGGATCCGAAACGGCTGCACGTGGACGCCGCCGGGCTCGTCGGCGTGGACGCGGTCGTGCACCTGGCGGGCGCGGGCGTCGGCGAACGGCGCTGGAACGAGGAGTACAAGAAGGAGATCCGCGACAGCCGGGTGCTCGGGACCACCGCGATCGCCCGGGCGCTCGCCTCCCTCGCGGACCCCCCGGAGGCACTGGTCTGCGGCACGGCGCTCGGTTTCTACGGGGACACCGGCACCCGCGCGGTGGACGAGAGCGCGCCCGCCGGCGCGGGCTTCCTGCCCTCGGTCTGCGTGGAGTGGGAGGCCGCCGCCGCGCCGGCCGAGGAGGCCGGCATCCGGGTCACGTACGCCCGCACGGGGCTGGTGGTGGCCCGGGAGGGCGGGGCGTGGGGGCGGCTCTTCCCGATCTTCCGCGCCGGGCTCGGCGGCCGGATGGGCGACGGCCGCCAGTACTGGTCGTACATCTCCCTGCACGACGAGGTGGCCGCCCTGCGCCACCTCGTCGACACGCCGTCCCTGTCGGGGCCCGTGAACCTGACGGCCCCCGAGCCGGTCACCAACCGCGAAGTGACGGCGGCCATGGGCCGGGTGCTGCGCCGACCGACCCTCTTCGCGGTGCCCGCCCCGGCGCTGAAGCTCGTCCTCGGCGACTTCGCCCAGGACGTGCTGGGCAGTCAGCGGGTGCTCCCCGGGCGCCTGTTGGAGACCGGATTCGACTTCGCCTTCCCGACGATCGAGGACTCGATCCGGGCGGCCTCGCGCTGACCGCGGGCCGCCCCGACCCCCTCGGCCGGCCCCTGTGCTCCCCCGTGCTGCGTGCACCCCGCCGCGCGCGGGACGACTTCCGTGGGAGCGCTGCCTAGGCTCGATGCCCACCGCTCGATACGAACTGCGAACTCCGGCATTCCGGTGGCCGGTTGGGGGCATAAGGCATCCCACCGGCGGCGCCGACCTGGGGAGGGGCACGTGCTCAGTACCGCAAGTAGCGCACAGCACAGGGACGTCGGGGAGTCCGTCGACGTCGTCATCGTGGGAGCCGGCATCGCGGGGCTCGCGGCTGCCCGCGAACTCATCGACGCCGAGCTCACCGTCGCCGTCCTGGAGGCGGAGCCGCAGCTCGGCGGCCGGCTGGCCACCGATTCGGTGGACGGCTTCCGGCTCGACCGGGTGGGACCGCTGCTCACCCTCTCGCCCGAGGACCTGCGGGCGACGCCGGGGCTCGACGGGCTCGCGCTGCGGCCGTTCGCCCCCGGGGTGCTCGTGCACAGCGACGGTCGGTACGGCCGGTGGGGCGTTCCGCACCCGCGCCGGGCGGGCGGCCACCGGAGCGGCGGGGTCCACCGGGGCGTGGGGGGAGCGTTCAGCGTGGCGCGCGCCCTTGCGAGCGCCCCCCGCAATCCGAGCGCTTCGCTCGACCAGGCCCGGCTGGGAACGTCCCTCGTCCGACTCGCCGCGACCCCGGCCCAGCGGCTGTTGACGCGCCCCGAGCGGAGCGCACGGGAGGCCCTGTCCGCACGGCTGCCGGCCCGCACCGTCCAGGGAGTGCTGCGGCCCCTGCTCGCCGCGCTCCTGGCCGACCCCGACCTCACCACGTCGAGCCGCCGTGCGGACCTCGCCCTCCGGGCCTTCGCCCTGGGGCGGCCCGCCGTGCCCGCGGGCGGTTCGGCGGCGCTCCCGGAGCTCTTGGCCGCCGCACTGCCCCCGGGCACCGTCCGTACCGGCGTCCGGGTCACGGACGTGTCCGTCGCCCGGGTCGTCACGGCCGAGCACGGCGTCCTCGGCTGCCGTTCGGTACTCCTGGCCACCGGGGCCCGGGCGGCGGCAGAACTCCTTCCGGGACTGCGGGTGCCCGGCTTCCACCCCGTCACGGTCCTCCACCACACGGCCCCGCTGCCGCCCACCACGGACCCGACGCTGCTCCTGGAGTCCGACCCGGGCGGGCCGGTGGCCCACACGGCGGTGATGAGCGCGGTCGACCCGTCCCGCGCTCCGGCCGGCCGCACCCTGATCACCTCGACGGTGCTCGGGGCGCCCCCGGACGACACGGAGCGCCGGGTCCGCAAACACCTGGCCACGCTCTACGGCACGTCGACGGACGACTGGGAGCTGCTCGCCCTCCACCACACCCCGGACGCGGTTCCGGCGATGCCCCCGCCCCACGACGACCGCCGCTCGGTGCGGCTGCTGGCCGGCCTGTACGTCTGCGGGGACCACCGCGACACCAGCACCGTCCAGGGCTCGCTGGGCTCGGCCCGGCGCGCCGCGACCGCCCTGCTGGCCGACCTCGGCGTCCGCCTCCCCCGGGCGGTGCCGGCGAGCGGGGCGGCCTGACCCCGCCGGAACCGGGCCCGGTCGGCTCCCCGCCCGGCGCGCGGGAGGGGAGCCGACCGGCAGGGCCGTGCCGGGCCGCCACGGGCGGGCTCGCCGGGCCGGGCGCCGCCCCCGATGCGCGGGCCCGCCCGGCCCGACGGGCCCGTCAGCCGATGGCCGCCACCCGGTCCCGGTAGCTGCGGGCCGCCGCCGCATCGCGGTAGGGCTCCAGACGGCGCTCGAAGTCGCGCACGTACTCCACGGCCCGCGCCGACCGCATCTCCGCGGCCTGCTGCGCCGCCTCCGCGCCCAGCGCGCACGCCTGGTCGAGCTCTCCCAGGGCAAGGCGTGCGCTGGCGAGGACGACCCGGCAGAAGAGGCGGCTACGGGCGAAGCCGGGGGCGCGGAGCTGGAGGGCGCGCTCGGCGTGCTGGGCGGCGGCCCGGTACTGCTGGAGGTCCCGGTGGCAATGGCCCAACTCGTCGGCGAGCTGGGCCTCGTCGAACATCCGGGCCCAGTACGGCACCTCGTCACCGGGCCGGGCCGTCTCCAGGGCCCGCTCGGCGCGGACCAGAGAGGCACTGCACGCCCGGGCCTCCCCGAGGACCGCATGGCCCCGCGCCTCCACGGCGTGCAGCATCGACTGGACGACGGGGGGCGCGGCGGGCCCGACGCCCTGCTGGGCGACCCGGGCGAGCTGCACGGCCTCCCGCCCGTGGCCGAGGTAGACGGCCTGGCAGCTCATGGTGAGGAGCACGTACGAGCCGTAGGCCCGGTCCCCGGCGGCCTGGGCGAGGCGCAGCGACTGGACGAAGTACCGCTGGGCCAGGCCGTGGGCGGCGATGTCGTAGGAGGTCCAGCCGGCGAGTCGGGTGAGGTCGGCGGTCGCGGCGAAGAGGCGGCGGCCGGTGGCTTCCCCGTACGTGCCGCGCAGCATCGGCTCGGCCTCGTGCTCCAGGTAGCGGACGAGGGCCTGGCGGGCGTGCCCCCCGCCGTAGGCGTGGTCGAGGGTGCGGAAGAGCTCGCCCACGGAGCGGAGGGCGGCGATGTCCCCGCTGGAGACCCGCTGGCCGGGCCCCCGGTCCGTGCTCCGTTGGCGGGGCACGGAGGAGCGGCCCTGGGGCGGAACCCGCGGGTCGTGGGCGGGGGTTTGGTTCGGGGCCGACGGGCGGGCGGCGGGGCCTGGCGGGAGCTCCCCGCGGCCGACGCGCTCGTCGGCCCGGCCGATCAACCAGTCCCTGCTGGGAACGACCAGACCGGCCGGGGTGAAGGCGATCTTGCGGAGTTCGGCGTGGCTGCCTGAGTCCTTGCGCCACAGGCCGCTGACGATGTCGACGGCCTCTTCGGGGGTGGCGGCGAACTCCAGGCCCGCGTAGACGGGCGCGCAGGCGTCGAGGCCGAGGTCCTGGGCGGAGAGGCGGCGCCCGAGGCGACGGGTGAAGACCTCGGCGATCAGGGCGGGGGTGGTGCCGCGCGGCTGTTGGCCGCGGAGCCAGCGGGTCACGGAAGTCTTGTCGTACCGCAGGTCGAGCCCGTGTTCCAGACCGAGCTGATCGACCCGTCTGGCGAGGCCCGCGTTCGAGAACCCGGCCTCGGCGATGAGCGCGGCGAGCTGGCGGTTCGGGATGCGCTGCGGTGGTCGTTCCGTCATCAGCTGTACGGTCTCCTGCCTTCCGGGTCCGGGCGACAGTCCCGTCGGACCCTCGTGGAACGGCGCGAATTTAGCGGTCCTCGCGGCCCGTACCGCCACCTTCGCCCCACATTCATCCGATCGTGTGAGGATTGATGGCATCGCTGACGCATGTGCCTCCGGTCACCTGCCCGAGGGACGTCCGCGACACCGCCGTACAGTGGCATGGGCGCGAATGACGCATGGTGCCGAGCCGGCCCGGGATGATCCCCGGTCCCCGGTGCGCGGCACCCAGGAGGAGGCATGGCCGTGAGTGAGCTGCGATTCGTCCGCCTTGGGTTCGGCGCGGAAGCCGTCGACTACCAGGTGGCCTGGGACGAGCAGCGCGAGGTGCACGCCGCGCGGTTCGCCGACGAGATCGACGACACCTGTCTGCTGCTGGAACACCCTCCGGTCTACACGGCCGGGCGGCGCACCCAGGAGAACGAGCGCCCGCTGGACGGGACGCCGGTGGTGGACGTCGACCGGGGCGGCAAGATCACCTGGCACGGCCCCGGCCAGCTGGTCGGCTATCCGATCATGAAGCTGCCCCGTCCGGTGGACGTCGTCGCGCACGTGCGCCGCCTGGAGGAGGCCCTGATCCGCACGGCCGCCGAGTTCGGCGTGGCGACGACGCGGATCGAGGGGCGCAGCGGGGTGTGGGTGCTCGGAGACCCGGTGGAGCAGCGCCCCTCCCTCGGCGGCCTGTCGCTGGACTTCGACCCCCGCCTGAACGACGAGGAGTTCGACCCCCGCCTGAACGGCCCGGAGTACGCGCCGTCGAACGCGGGCCAGCGCCGCGAGGACCGGAAGCTCGCCGCGATCGGCATCCGGGTCGCCAAGGGCGTCACCATGCACGGCTTCGCCCTCAACGTGAACCCGGACAACGCCTGGTTCGACCGGATCATCCCGTGTGGCATCCGCGACGCGGGCGTGACCTCGCTCGCCAACGAGCTGGGGCGGGACCTCTCGATCGAGGAGGTGCTCCCGGTCGTGGAGGAGCACCTGCGGGACGTCCTGGAGAACGCGGAGCTCAAGCCGCGCGAGGTGGAGCGGGCCGCGGAGCCGGCTTCCGCCTGAGGAATGCCGAGCTCTGGCCATGGGTTGGTCAGAGCGTCAAGGCATGGGAAGCAACGGGCGTACCCTGGTGTGCGCCGAAGAATCGAAGCTACAGGAGCCGATGTGTCCGCAGTCGCACCCGACGGACGCAAGATGCTGCGCCTGGAGGTCCGGAACGCCCAGACCCCCATCGAGCGCAAGCCCGAGTGGATCAAGACCCGCGCGAAGATGGGGCCCGAGTACACGAAGATGCAGGGCCTCGTGAAGAGCGAGGGGCTGCACACGGTCTGCCAGGAGGCGGGCTGTCCCAACATCTTCGAGTGCTGGGAGGACCGGGAGGCCACCTTCCTCATCGGCGGCGACCAGTGCACCCGGCGCTGCGACTTCTGCCAGATCGACACGGGCAAGCCCGAGGCGCTGGACCGCGACGAGCCGCGCCGCGTGGGCGAGTCGGTCGTCACCATGGACCTGAACTACGCCACCATCACGGGCGTCGCGCGCGACGACCTGGAGGACGGCGGCGCCTGGCTGTACGCGGAGACGGTGCGCCAGATCCACCAGCAGACGGAGGGGCGCGCCGACGGCCGGACGAAGGTCGAGCTGCTGGCGCCCGACTTCAACGCGGTGCCGGAGCTCCTGGAGGAGGTCTTCGACTCCCGCCCCGAGGTCTTCGCGCACAACGTGGAGACGGTGCCGCGGATCTTCAAGCGGATCCGTCCCGGCTTCCGGTACGAGCGCTCCCTCGACGTCATCACGCGGGCCCGCGACTACGGTCTGGTCACGAAGTCGAACCTGATCCTCGGCATGGGCGAGACCCGCGAGGAGATCAGCGAGGCGCTCCAGCAGCTGCACGACGCCGGCTGCGAGCTCATCACGATCACCCAGTACCTGCGCCCCTCGGTGCGCCACCACCCGGTGGAGCGCTGGGTGAAGCCGCAGGAGTTCGTGGAGCTGAAGGAGGAGGCCGACGAGATCGGCTTCTCCGGCGTGATGTCGGGCCCCCTGGTCCGCTCCTCTTACCGCGCGGGACGCCTCTACCAGCAGGCCATGGAGCGGCGCAGTCGAGCCGGAGCGTAGGGTGCGGGTCCGTCCGAGGAACGAGGACGGGCACGCGCCCGCAGCGGTGGCGAACCGCAGCGCGACCGAGAACCCCGGGCGGCGGGCCCGGTCGCTTCCGAGGTCGACCAGCGACACCAGCGTGTGAATCTTCGCACAAGTAGTTACTCGCCAGTAGTGGCTGGATTTCATGCGGTCCGCACGACCCCGCAGCTCAGCGGGGACGTGCGGGCCGCACTGTCGTTCGCCCGTGCGCCCGACCGGCCGCATCAACGTTTCATCAGTGTTTGACCACCGGGTCACGCCCTGGTAACACCGATCTGTGAGCCTGGTTTCACCCACCGCCACCACCCGCTCACCCCCCGCCTCGTCTCACCCGCAATCGAGGGAGGACCCCGACATGCCGGCCGCATCGACGCACGTCCGCGTCACCGCGATCCCGTCCGTCACCGACGCCCTGAAGGCCGTGGAGGCACTGCTCCTGGGCGCCGGACAGCGCACCGCCCGGCGCAACGCCTGGAACTCCGTGCTGGAGGACCGCCGTCGCGCCAAGGACCGGGTCGAGGCCGAACACGTGATGGAGGTCGCGTCGGGGCGGGCTTCCCGAGCCACGTAAACTTCAGGACATGGCGAGGAAGGCAAACACGGGCAGCGCTGACGCTGCGAACCCCGGGCGACTGAAGCAGATCGCCCTCACGTACCAGATGACCCGGAAGGCGGACCCCAAGGTCGGCCTGGTCGTCGCGGGCGTGGGCATCGGCGTACTCGGTGTCCTCCTCGCGATCGGCTTCCTCATCGGTCATCCGGTCTACCTGGGCATCCTGGGCTTCGTCCTGGGCCTCCTGGCGGCGGCCATCGTCTTCGGACGACGCGCCGAGAGCGCGGCCTTCGGGCAGATGGAGGGCCAGCCGGGCGCGGCGGCCGCAGTGCTGCAGAACGTCGGGCGGGGCTGGACGACGACCCCCGCGGTCGCGATGAACCGGAACCAGGACGTCGTGCACCGCGCGGTCGGCCGGGCCGGCATCGTACTGGTGGCCGAGGGCAACCCGAACCGGGTCAAGACGCTGCTCGCGGCCGAGAAGAAGCGGATGAGCCGCGTCGTGGTGGACGTGCCGGTGCACGACATCATCGTCGGCGACGGCGAGGGCCAGGTGCCGCTGAAGAAGGTCCGCACGACCATGCTCAAGATGCCCCGGGTGCTCACCGGCCCGCAGGTCACCATCGCCAACGACCGGCTGCGCGCGATGGGCGACCTGATGAGCAACATGCCGCTGCCGAAGGGTCCGATGCCCAAGGGCATGCGGATGCCGCGCGGCGGAAAGATGCGCTGACGACACCCACTCGAACGGAAGGGCTCCGGACCACACGGTCCGGAGCCCTTCCGGCATTCTGGATCCGACCGCCCCGCAGTCCTCGACGCGGTCCTCGAACCGGTGTCCCGCGCCGCTCAGATCCGGATCTGCACGGCACCGGAGAGGCGGTCGTGGAGACCGCGGCCGTCGCGGTCCCAGATCAGGGCGGGGATCGCCAGGCAGACCAGCAGGGAGCGGAGCGCGGCGCGGAACGGGGCCAGACGGCCTCCGTTGACGGAGACCACCCGCAGGCCGAAGATCCGCTTGCCCGGGGTCGAGCCGACGGTGCCGACCGTCAGGACGCCCAGCACGAACAGGATGACCAGCGCCCAGTTGCCCGTCGCCTGGTTGTAGCCGTCGGTGATCAAGCCGTATGCGATCAGCAGGCAGAGGGCCCAATCGAGGGCGAGGGCGCCGAGGCGCCGGCCGGGGCGGGCGATCGAGCCGGGACCCTCCTCGGGCAATCCGAGCTGCTGACCGCGGTAACCGAAGTCGACGCCGGCGTCCTCGGCCGCCGCGCGGGGGCCGGAGAGCCAAGATCCGAGTGCTTGCCTGTTGTCCACCCGACCACCGTACTGCGCCCGTTTTTGATCACTTCGGCCCGGGTGGGAATACGGGCTCGGCGAGGACGCCCGCACCCACCCCGGTTAACTTCGACGAAACAAATGGGTCACGCTTGAGAAATCCCGTCTGCCTATGGTCGGGTCCAGCGTGTGCCACCGCACTGGCCGCACGACCGAGCTGCAACCCCGCCCCTCCCCGGGCCGGGAGTAGGAGGAGTTGGATGTCCCAGAACAACGGGTTCCAGAACGCCGACGAGGTCCAGAAGTTCATCAAGGACAACGACGTCAAGATGGTCGACGTCCGGTTCTGCGACCTTCCGGGTGTGATGCAGCACTTCACGATCCCGGCGACGGCTTTCGACCCGGCGGAGGAGCTCGCCTTCGACGGCTCGTCGATCCGCGGCTTCCAGGCCATCCACGAGTCCGACATGGCGCTCCGCCCCGACCTGTCGACGGCCCGGGTGGACCCCTTCCGCCGCGACAAGACGCTGAACATCAACTTCTTCATCCACGACCCGATCACGGGCGAGCAGTACAGCCGTGACCCGCGGAACATCGCGAAGAAGGCCGAGGCGTACCTCGCCTCCACCGGCATCGCCGACACCGCCTACTTCGGTCCCGAGGCCGAGTTCTACGTCTTCGACTCGGTGCGCTTCGAGACCTCGGCGAACCAGGGCTTCTACCACATCGACTCCGAGGCCGGCGCCTGGAACACCGGTGCGGAGGAGAACAACCGGGGCTACAAGGTCCGCTACAAGGGCGGCTACTTCCCGGCCCCGCCGGTCGACCACTTCGCCGACCTGCGCTCCGAGATCTCCCTGGAGCTGGAGAACGTCGGCCTCCAGGTCGAGCGCCAGCACCACGAGGTCGGCACCGCCGGCCAGGCCGAGATCAACTACAAGTTCAACACGCTGCTCGCCGCGGCCGACGACCTGATGCTCTTCAAGTACATCGTGAAGAACGTCGCCTGGCGCAACGGCAAGACCGCGACCTTCATGCCGAAGCCGATCTTCGGTGACAACGGCTCGGGCATGCACGTCCACCAGTCGCTGTGGTCCAACGGCGACCCGCTGTTCTACGACGAGGCGGGCTACGCCGGCCTCTCGGACACCGCCCGCTACTACATCGGCGGCATCCTCAAGCACGCCCCGTCGCTGCTCGCCTTCACCAACCCGACGGTGAACTCGTACCACCGCCTGGTCCCGGGCTTCGAGGCCCCGGTCAACATGGTGTACTCGCAGCGCAACCGCTCCGCCGCCATGCGCATCCCGATCACGGGCTCGAACCCGAAGGCCAAGCGCGTCGAGTTCCGCGCGCCGGACCCGTCCTCGAACCCGTACCTCGCCTTCTCGGCGCTGCTCCTCGCCGGCCTCGACGGCATCAAGAACAAGATCGAGCCGATGGAGCCGATCGACAAGGACCTGTACGAGCTGGCTCCGGAGGAGCACGCCAACGTGCCGCAGGTCCCGACCAACCTGGAGGCCGTCCTCTCCGCCCTGGAGGGGGACAACGAGTACCTGCAGGCCGGCGGCGTCTTCACCTCGGACCTGATCGAGACCTGGATCGACTACAAGCGCACCAACGAGATCGCCCCGATCCAGCTGCGCCCGCACCCGCACGAGTTCGAGCTCTACTTCGACCTCTAAGCCCCACCCGCTCCGCGAGCCGGGGGTCCGTCGCTCCGACGCTCCCCCGCTCCGCACGGAGTCCGCAATGCGCAAGGGGTCCGGCGCCGTCTTCGCCACGCTTCGGTGAAGACGGCGCCGGACCCCTTCCGCGTCCGCCCCGACGCGACCGGCGACGGCGCCCGGCATCCCGCAGGAGCCGCGTCGACCCGGGCACCCCGCTCCGCACGTACGTCCGGCCGCGCCCGCACGCGACGGCGCATCACGGCACGCCCGTCAGCGGGCCTTCGCCCATGTCACGGCATGATCACTCCCTCCGCGGGCCACGCACGGATTCGACACACTGACCGGATGCGCATCAAGATCAGCAGCCTCGTAGCCACCGCCGCACTCGCCACCACCCTCACCGCCTGCGTCAGCACCGGTGACCTCACCACCACTCCGGCCAAGAGGCCCACCGCTCCCGCCGCCTCCGCCACGACCGCCGGCGCCCCGGAGGAGGAGGCCGCCGGGAAGGAGGCGTCCATCGGCGACACCCTCACCCTCAAGGGCATCGAGGACGGCGAACAACTCGCGGCGACGCTGAAGAAGTGGGCCGACCCCGCCGAGTCCAAGGACGAGTTCACGGAGCCGCAGGACGGCATGCGCTGGGTCGCCGCCCAGTTCGAGCTCGTCAACACCGGCACCGCCGTCTACGACGACAGCCCGAGCAACGGCGCCCAGGTCGCCGACACCGAAGGCCAGCGGTTCACGTCCACCTTCGGTGACATCACGGCCGGCCCCTCGATGGCGTCCGCGGTGAAGCTCCCGAAGGGCGAGAAGGCCCTCGGCTGGATCGTGTTCGAAGTGCCGAAGACATCGAAGATCGCCTCGATACAGTTCACGATGAACTCCGGGTTCGCGGACCACACCGGGCAGTGGGCGGTGAAGTAGGGGCCCTCTGGCCGGCCCGTCCGCCCCCTCCCGATGAGGACGTTCCTGCAGGTGGGGCGATGGCCCTCTGGCTTCGCGCCCGGCTTCGGCCTCCGGCTGCGGACCGGACGCGCCAGGGCGGGAGGCGCCACCCCGGTGCTTCCGGGATGACGCCCCCGCGCCGTGTGGTGGCGGAACCGTGCGGAGTCCGGGGTCAGCGACCGTGACGGATCAGGGTGCGGACCATGCGGCAGGTGGCGTCGGAGGGCGGGTGGATGCCGATGTGGTCGGCCGTGCTGCGTATCGTCGCGTTCGTGGCCTTCGACGGGACGTAGACGCCGGCGTCGAGGAGGGCGATCGCGAGGCGCATGGCCTTCAGACGGCGGTTGTGCGACACGTACCACTCGCGGGGCCGTCCCGCGGGGAGCGGCTTCTTCCGGAGCGGCTTCCAGGGTTCGATGGACGGCGTCCGGATCACGGCAAGAGCCATGGGCTACCTCCTGGCGAACGGTGGGTGCGGGCCCTCCCCGGGACCCTCACCTTCACCCTCCATTTTAGGGCCCCGCACTGACAATCGCCCCTGGCCAGAACGGGTTTGGGTGGTGTTGAGGAGGGGCACGGCAGGTACCGTGGGGCCATGGAGATCTGGATCAATCCCGCCTGTTCCAAGTGTCGCAGCGCCCTCACCCTGCTCGACGCGGAGGGCGCCGACTACACGGTGCGGCGCTACCTGGAGGACGTGCCGACGCCCGAGGAGATCCGGGAGGTCCTCAAGCGGCTCGCACTCGAACCCTGGGACATCACGCGCACCCAGGAGGCCGCGGCCAAGGAGCTCGGGGTGAAGGAGTGGCCCCGGGACGCGGCGGCCCGGGAGCGGTGGATCGAAGCGCTGTCCGAGCACCCCGAGCTGATCCAGCGGCCCCTCATCACGGCGGAGGACGGCACCGCCGTGATCGGGAGGACCGAGGAGGCCGTGCGGGACGCACTGTCCCGCTGACCGGGGGCCCGGGGCGCGGGGCGGTCGGGGAACCGGGCGGGTCGCCTCCCGGAGGGGCCGCGCCGCCGCCCCCACGGTTCCCGGAGGACCGGCGGCCGCCCGGTGTTTCCGTCACGCGCCCGCACGGCGCTCCGCCTCGGTGAGGACCTCCGTGAGGCGCAGGCCGAAACGGGCGTCACAGGCATGCGGCTCGCCCGTGCGGGCTGCGGTGACGAGCGCGTCCACGGCAGCGGCGAAGGCCTCCACCGCGCCGTTCCAGCGGGGCAGGTCGGCCCGGCCCCGGGTGCCGTACAGGCTGAGGGTCGCCCCGGCCGCCTCCGGGGGTGCGCTCAGGGTGAGCGTGGCCGTGCTGCTCGCTCCCGAAGCGTGGCGCAGCACCAGATGGCGGGTGTCGTCCGGGCCCGGAACGGCGGTGACCTCGGTGACGTCACCGAGGACCGGCAGATAGACGGAGAGGACGTGCGGGCCGACGTCCCACAGGCCGCCCTTCTCCTTCCGCCAGGGCGAAGCCGCGTACGCGCTGGCGGATCCCGGACCGTAGAGGGAACCCAACCAGTGGGCCTCGCCGAGGAACCAGCCGCCCGCCGCGGCCCGTTCGTCGATCCAGCGCGCCGTCGGCTCCGCGAACCGCAACGTGCAGAAGACCACCGAGGCGACCCCCGCCGCCGCCACCGCACCGGTCACCTCACGGGCGAGTTCCACCGTGGTGGCGACCGGCTTGTCGAGCAGGACGTGGCAGCCGGCCGCCGCCGCCCGGACCGCGAGCGGCGCCTGGACGTCGGGCGGGAGCGCCAGGGCCACGGCGTCGCTCGCCTCGAACAGGGCCTCCACGTCTGCGTACGCACGCGTGCCCGAGGCCCGGGCGAGCTCGGTCGCCGCCTCGGCGCGCCTGCCCCACACCCCGCTGAACGTGATGCCCGGGTGTCCGGCCAGCGCGGGCGCGTGCGTCCGGGCCGCCCAGGGGCCGGTGCCGAGGAGTCCGATGCGGGGCTTCGCCCCCAGGTGCTTCGCCATGCCCCCAGTCTGCCGGCCGGGGGCGGGTCGCGACCGGCCGCCCCTCCTCCCCGCGGGACCCGCGCGGACGGTTCGGGGCCCCGAAACCCACTGGCGGGCATCCCCCGGGCCGGTGCTAGCGTTCCCGTGCCGGCCGCGGGACTCCGGTGCGACTTCCGGAACCTGCCTCTGAAGCAACGTCTTCGCTGTTCGCGCCCTCCTTCCCCGGCCGGCACCCGGACCGGAAAGGCAAGGGCCGCATGTCCGAACTCGTCGCCGCCGAGGACGTCCTGCTCTTCGTGAACGCGGCCGTGACCTCCACCGGCCAGCGGGAGTTCCGCTCCTCCGCCGCCGAGCAGCACTTCTCGCTCGCCTTCCTCCACGCGTACGTGCGCGTCAACTACCGGCCCGTGTACGCCGCCGCCCTCGCACTCGACATCAACGACCACAACGCCGCACTCGTCATCGAGCAACTGCTCCGCACTCCCGGGGAGGCGGAGCCGGGCGAGGGCCGGCTGATCGCCGCGCGTCTCGCGCTGCTGCCCCCGCAGCGGGCGTACCGCCTGTTCGGGGCGCTGCGCACCGCCGGGGTCAACAACCGCCGGACCAGGGCGATCGTGCGCGAGTGGCTCGGGAACCGTCCCGATCCGGCGTTGGACGCGGTGAAGTACCGCAGCGGGTTGAAGACCGCCCTGCGGCACGTCCACGGGCGGCTGCCCGACCCCGAGACCGGGGACTTCCTCTTCTCGCCGGGGCGCCGGGTCCGCTACCGGAGCCCCTTGCTCGACGCCCACCGCCGGGCGCACTACGAGCAGGGGGCGCTGTACGAGTTGCCGTTCACCGTCGCCGAGGGGTTCGCCGCGCGGCACGGGGTGCCCCGCGCGGTGTTCCTGGAGCGGATCGCGCCGCGGATGACGCGCCTGGAGCGGCTGCGCACGGACCGGGCGGCCGATCTGTCGGTGATGCCGCTCACCCGGCTCGCGCTGTACGTGCTGGCGCTCCCGTTCGGGGAACGGGTGGCGCGGCGGGCGGAGCTGACCGACGCGCTGCGGGCTGCGGCCCGGCGCGCGGCGGGCCCGTACGCCGGGAGTTGGGGGCGGGTGGCGGCCGTCCTCGACGACAGCTTCTCCTCCTCCGGCTCGGCGGTGAAGCGGCGCCGGCCGCTGGCCGTGGCGCTCGCTTGCCACTTCCTGTTGGAGGCGCTGGCGGCCCCCGGGGCGTACACCCCCTTGTGGACCTCGGGCGGGAGCGACGCCCTGCTCGTCCGCCCCTTCGGGCCGACCCCCCTCGGCCTGCGGGTCCTGGACGCCCTGGAGGGCGGTCCCGAGCGCCTGGTGATCGTTTCGGACGGTTGGGACAACGCCCCTCCGGGCCTCGCGGGCGAGGTGCTGCGGGTCTGGCGGTCCCGCCTGGACCGGGACCGGAGGACGAGCGTGGTGCATCTGAACCCCGTATACGACGCCGAGGGCTTCGACGTGCGGCGGCTCGCGCCGAGCGTGCCCACCGCCGGCATCAGGGACGCGGAGGACCTGGCGGCCCTGGTGGAGATCGCGCAGTTCGCCGAGGGGCGGACGGGCTTCACCGAGTTGCGGGCCTATCTGGACCGGCGGGTGGAACGGTTCCTGAAGGGGGCGGAACGATGAGCCGGATCGATCTGACCGGGCTCGACGTGCGGCCCTCCCAGGTGTGGGGCGCGGTGCGGCTCGTGCCGCTGGTGCGGGCCGAGCCGGTGCCGGGGCTGCGGCTGCACCGGGAGGTCTACGAGGGCTGGGGGGAGACCCGGGTCGACCTCCACGGGCGCGCCGCGTACACCTCGTACGTGCCGCACGGCTTCGTCGCCGACTGGACGGGGACGGGGGCGGAGGCCGCGGTGTACGGCACCCGGATCGGGAGCGGGGCGACGGACGGGGAAGAACGGTCGGGTGGCGGGGACGCGCGCAGGAGCGCGCCCGTCGCGATGCCCGACCTGGTGCCGGTGCGCCGGCCCTTCCGGATGGCCCGGCGGCAGCGGGGCGCCGACGGCCGGGTCGAACGGCGGCTGCGGTTCCTCCCCCTGCACCTGTCCCTGGAAGGGTACTTGGCACTGCACTTCGGCGGGCCGTCGGTGGCCTGGGACGACATGTCCCGGGAGGCGGTGCGACGGGGCCTGTCACCGCGGGCCGAGGCGGCGTACGCGGGGTGGGCGGTGCCCGGGCTGGCGGAGGCGCTGCGGGTCTTCGAGCTGCACCCGGGGCAGTGCGGGCTGCTGCTGTACGTGGCCGACGCGCTGGCCGCGGCCTTCGTGGTGCCGCACCCGGAGGACTACCGGTTGCTGCATCCGACACTGGTGGAGGACCTCTTCGGGGAGCTGGTGCACCAGTACGCGCACTACGGTGCCCCGGTTCCGGAGTTCACGGCACGGATCCGGGACGGGGCCGGCGGCATCCGCGACCTCGCGGACCTGCGGGCGGCGGCCCGGGAGCAGGAGCGGGCCTGGGCGGCGGCACACGACGGGATGATGGCGCGGGACCTGAGGGAGACGCCGTACGCCTTCGAGCGGGTCCGGCGGGCGGGCCCGTTCGAGCTGTACCGTTTCCTTCCGCCGTTCGAGCGGAACGGGCGGGAGCAGCACATCGGTGAGGTGATCACCGACGGGAAGGGACGGGCCGCCTACCTGAAGACCTTCCGGCTCTCCGAGAACCAGATCCGGAAGGGGTACCTGCTGCAGCGGCTCGCGGGGTGCGACTGGCACCTCGGGCGGACCGCGGAGGCGCTCGGGACCTCGTACACCGAGCTGCTCCGGCGGGTGAGGGGGGCGGGCCTCGGGGCGCTCCTCGACGCCCACGGGGTCGCACGGCGGTCGCGGGACGTGCAGGAAGGCTGAGTAACACGGGGTTCACAAACGAGCAACCGACGGGAAATCCCGTGTTGCGAAGCTGCGGTCGAACAGAAACCGCGCAGTCAGCGCAGAGACCGCAGCTCCTCGCAGTGCCGCGAGCCGAGGCGGAACCCCGCAGCAGCACGCCAAAGGATGAGACCCGTGACCTTCAAGGCTGAGTACATCTGGATCGACGGCACCGAGCCGACCGCGAAGCTTCGCTCGAAGACGAAGATCATCGCCGGTGAGTCCCTCGCCTTCGACGAGCTGCCGATCTGGGGCTTCGACGGTTCCAGCACCAACCAGGCCGAAGGCCACGCCTCGGACCGCGTCCTGAAGCCGGTCTTCTCCTGCCCGGACCCGATCCGCGGCGGCAACGACATCCTGG
Organism: Streptomyces sp. NPDC058872; assembly: GCF_042743065.1. NCBI lineage: Bacteria > Bacillati > Actinomycetota > Actinomycetes > Kitasatosporales > Streptomycetaceae > Streptomyces > Streptomyces sp. NPDC058872. The sequence goes on along the minus strand of NZ_JBHYMK010000048.1, from coordinate 9,411 downwards.
TGCTGTGCGAGGTCCTCAACACGGACATGACCCCGCACTCCTCCAACACCCGCGCCGCGCTGGCCGAGGTCGCCACCCGGTACGCCGCCCAGGAGTCGATCTTCGGCATCGAGCAGGAGTACACCTTCTTCGACGGCGCCCGTCCGCTCGGCTTCCCGGCGGGCGGCTTCCCGGCCCCGCAGGGCGGCTACTACTGCGGTGTCGGCGCGGACGAGATCCACGGCCGCCCGGTCGTCGAGGCGCACCTGGAGAACTGCCTCAAGGCCGGTCTCGGCATCTCCGGCATCAACGCCGAGGTCATGCCCGGCCAGTGGGAGTTCCAGGTCGGCCCGCTGGCTCCGCTCGAGGTCGCGGACCAGCTGTGGGTGGCCCGCTGGCTGCTCTACCGCACGGCCGAGGACTTCAACGTCTCCGCGACGCTCGAGCCGAAGCCGGTGAAGGGCGACTGGAACGGCGCGGGCGCGCACACCAACTTCTCCACCAAGGCGATGCGCGAGGGCTACGACGCGATCATCACCGCGTGCGAGTCGCTCGGCCAGGGTTCGAAGCCGCTCGACCACGTCAAGAACTACGGTGCCGGCATCGACGAGCGCCTGACCGGTCTGCACGAGACCGCCCCGTGGGACGAGTACTCCTACGGCGTCTCGGACCGCGGCGCCTCGGTCCGCATCCCGTGGCAGGTCGAGCAGGACCAGAAGGGCTACATCGAGGACCGCCGCCCGAACGCGAACGTGGACCCGTACGTGGTGACCCGCCTCATCGTGGACACCTGCTGCGAGGCCCTGGAGAAGGCCGGCCAGGTCTGATCCCGGTCGCTTCGGCACCTCTTCCCGGAGGGGCGCCCACCGCTGCACGCGGTGGGCGCCCCTTCGTCGTGGCGCACGGGGACCGCGGTCAGCACGGGGAGACGGTCGGTGGGCTCCCCGCGTCCGGCCCGGGCGGCGGGCACCGTGGCCGCGGCGTTCCGCCGCCGGCGGAATCCTCCGGGAGCAGAACTCCCTGGCCTCCCGCACACCGGGCGGGCAGGCTCGGGCCATGAAGCTACTGATGCTCGGAGGAACGGAGTTCGTCGGCCGCGCGATCGCCGAGGCGGCCGTCGACCGGGGCTGGGAGGTGACGGTCTTCCACCGCGGCACCCACGCGCCCCCGGCGGGCGTCCGGGTGCTGACCGGGGACCGCACCGCGGCGGGGGGGCTCGCCGCCCTCTCCACCGGCTCCTGGGACGTCGTCGTGGATACCTGGTCGGCGGCGCCCTCGGCGGTGCGGGACGCGGCCCGGCTGCTGGCGGACCGGGCCGGCCGGTACGCGTACGTGTCGAGCCGCTCCGTGTACGCCTGGCCGCCCGCCGCCGGACTCGCGGAGGACGGTCCGCTGGTCGAGGGTTCCCCGGACGACGGGGAGGTGCCGTACGGGGAAGCCAAGCGGGGCGGGGAGCTCGCCGCCACCGCGGCCTTCGGTCCCGAGGGCGCGCTGCTCGTGCGGGCGGGCCTGATCCTCGGTCCGTACGAGAACGTGGGCCGGCTTCCCTGGTGGCTGGGACGGATCGCACGGGGCGGGGCCGTTCTGGCACCGGGGCCGCGGACCCTGCCGCTCCAGTACGTGGACGTCCGCGACCTGGCCGCGTGGACGCTGGACGCGGCGGCGGCCGGGCTCTCGGGACCGTACAACCTGGTCTCGCCGCCCGGGCACACCACCATGGGCGGGCTGCTCGACGCCTGCGTGCGGGTGACCGGTTCCGAGGCCGTGCTGCACTGGGCTCCGCCGGAGGCGGTCCTCGCCGCCGGCGCGGCGCCCTGGACGGAGCTGCCCGTGTGGTTGCCGCCGGGGGAGATGTTCGACGCCCTGTACACCGCCGACGTCTCGCGGGCGCTCGCCACCGGGCTGCGGTGCCGACCGGTCGGGGAGACGGTGGCCGACACCTGGAGCTGGCTGGAGTCGCTCGGCGGGGTCGCCCCCCACCGTGCTGACCGCCCGGGGGTCGGGCTCGCCCCGGAGCGGGAGGCAGAGGTCCTGGCGGCGCTCGCGGAGGGGTGAGGGGCGGTCGGGGCGGCTCCCGCGCGGAAGTCTCCCGGAGCGGCGCAGGGGCGCGGACCCGCCGGGAGTCGGTCGATCCCTTACGGTCGACAGGAACGCGCACGAACCGGAGGAAACCGACGCCATGCCCGCCATCCCCGCCGCCTCCGTCGCCAACCTCCGCGATCTCGGCGGCCTGCCCCTCGGTGACGGGCGCTCGGTCCGGCCGGGGCTCGTGCTCCGCTCCGCGCAGCTCGACCGGCTCGACCCCGCCGAGCCGGTGATCGCCGGCCTCGGCATCCGGACCGTCGTCGACCTCCGGACCGGGGTCGAGCGCGGCGAGCGGCCCGACCGGCTCCCCGCCGGCGCCCGGCTGCTGGTCGCGGACGTCCTCGCCGACTACCTGGCGGGCAGCGGGCTCCCGCCCGCCGCCCGTCTGAAGGCCCTGCTCGCCGACCCGGCGCTCGCCGAGGAACACTTGAGCGGGGGCCGGGTCCGCGCGGCCTTCGCCCGGACCTACCGGACCTTCGTCTCCGGTGATGCGGCCCGTGCCTCCTACCGCGCCCTGCTCGGCGAGCTGGGCGCTCCGGGCGCGGGGCCGCTGCTCTTCCACTGCTCCGCGGGCAAGGACCGGACCGGCTGGGCGGCCACGGTCGTCCTGTCGTTGCTCGGTGCGGACGAGGCGACGGTGCGGGCCGAGTACCTGTCGGTCAACCCGGCGGTGCGCTGGGCGTTCGCGCCGATGATCGAGGGGTTCACGGCCCAGGGCGGCGATCCCGAGCTCGCGCTCGAACTGATCGGGGTGCTGCCGGAGTACCTGGACGCGGCGCTCGATGAGGTGGAGGTGCGGCACGGGTCGATGGAGAAGTACGTGCGGGAGGGACTCGGCGTCCCGGACGGGGTGACGGAGCTGATCCGGGAACGGCTGACGGTCACCGCGGCCTGAGCTCCGTGGTCGGGCCCCGGCGGGAGGACGCGACGGGGCGGTCCGGACCCGGCGGGGGTCCGGCGGGGCGGACGGGACGGCCCGGGAAGCACCACGACCGGAACCGGGGTGACCATCAGAAGAATCGCTCGTTCTGCTGAACGTGAGCACCCAGGATCTCCGTCCCGCACCCGTGGGCCCCGTCGACGTCGAGCAGGCCGAGGCCGCGCTCGTCGAGAGCTATGCACGGTTCGTCCGCATCGCCTATCTCGTCCTCCCGCCGACCCTCGGCCGCAACCGCCGGGTGCTGACCGCACACGCGCTCGTCCAGCGGTCACTGCCGCGCCGACGGGTTCCCGGCCCTGCCGTGCCCGGGCCCCGGCAGGCCGAGGACGCGGTCGATCCCGGCTATGCGTACGTGCGGGTCGAGGTGCTCCGACAAGCCCTGGTGGCCGGCCTTCCGCTCCGGCGGCTCGCGCTGCCGCAGCGGGCCCAGTTCCCGCCGCTGCTGCCGCACGTGTGGGGGCTCCGGCTCTTCCCGCGGGTGGGCGGCGCCGATGAACTCGCCCTGGACCAGAAGTTGTCCCGGCTCTCCGGGCCGGGCCGTGCGGCGTACGTGCTCCGCGGCCTGGAGCGCCAGGGCGATCCGGAGGTCCTGCGCGTGCTGGCCGCAGCCGGCGTCGAGGACCCGGCGGCGGCACTGGCGGAGGCGGACGCGCTGGAGGAACCCGGCGCGGCGGCGGGGGCGGACGCCACGGCCGGGGCCGGCGGGCGGCCCGTTCCCGGCCCGAGCGGTGAGCGGGCCGGCCGCAACGGGGGAACCGAGGAGTCGGAGGGGGTGGCGGCCCCTTCCGGGGGGCCGGGCGGACCGACGGAGGGTGTCCCCGGGGGGCCGACCCTCCCCCGGGGCGCCAGCGGCGCCACGCTGCTGGAGTCGGACGAGTTCGACCCCTGCGCGCTCCAGGCCCGGCCGACCGATCTGATGCGCCGGCGCCAGCACGCGAGGGCCGCGCTCGTCGCCGTCACCGCGCTCGTCGTGTGCGGAACGCTGCTCGGGCTCCCCGGGGACGGCTGGGGCAGAAACGGTGCTGCCGCCCCTTCGTACGCCCGCAACCCCGCCGCCGAAGCCGCCCTCGACCCCGCTGCGGTCAAGCGGGTGGGACCCTCGGTGTGGCCCGGGGCGACCCGGCGGGACTTCTCCGCCTGGCCGGCGCGCGGCGGGCTGGCCGGGGACGGCGAACTCCTGCGGCGGGCGCTCGCCGTGTGGGCGCGGCCCGGCGCCTCCGTGCACGCGTCCGCGACGCCGGGGACGCCCGTCGGGCCGCCCATGGGGCCGCCCCAACTGCTGTTCGCGGACCGGGTCGACGGGATGCGGGTGGTGCTCTTCCACGACGGGCTGCGGGCCGTGCGGTACGCGGAGCCGGTCGAAGGGACGGCCGGGGCCGCCCTGGACTTCGCGCGGACGGACGGGGCCGACGCGGTCGGTTCGGCGGCGCTGGTCGTGTCCCGCGCGGCGGGCAACGTGCGCTATCTGACGGCCCCCTGGGTGCGGGAGACGGCCGTACGGGACCTCCTCTCGCCGACGAAGGACCCGCGCCCGCTGCAACGGAACGCCACCGGGGTGACCGATCCCGTGCCGGGCCCCGCTTCCTCGGGCGCTTGCACCCGCTGGAACGCCCTTCGGGTGCAGGACGGTTCGGGGGTCCGACTGCTCACCGACCTCGGCGAGTTGGCGCCCGCGCGGCTGTTGTGGGGGGCGCCGACCTCTCCGGCGGATGCGACGGGGCGCGAGGCGCGGGAGGCCTGGGCGCGGACGGCGTGCCAGCTGACCGCGGTGCGGGCGCGCGGGGTGCGTTCGGTGAACGCATGGCGGTTCGCGGAGCAGCCGCTCCCGGAGGGCGCCGGGAGCGGAACCTGGCTGTGCACCCGTGCGGAGACCTGGCGGGGCACCGGCAGCCGGGTCCTGGCCCAGTTCCTCGTTCCGTCGCCGGAGGTTCCGGCCGCGCTGGCGGCCAGCGCGGAGGGGTCGTCGGCCTGCGGGGTGCGCAACCCCCGGATGCTCGCCGGCGTGTTGTGGCGGGCGCCGGGCGGCGACTGGTTCGTCCTGGCGGCGGGTAGCAAGGACTTCGTGTCCCTGCGGGTCTCGGGCGGGGTGGAGGCCAGGGGGCGCGGCCCGTTGCTGGCGGTGCCGACGGAGGCGGGCGCGCGGGCGGACCTGGCGGGGACGCTGCGGGACGGGACGCACTGGACCGCCCCGCGCTGAAGAGGGGCCAAAAAGACGCCGCACGGATCTGTTGCCAGCGCCCTACCCCTCAGTACATTGACGTCATGTCTAATACGCAGCCTGCACCGGTGGCGTCGGAGCACGTCGAACTCAAGGCCCGCAAGGTCTCCTTCGACTGGGAGGGGACACCGCTCCACTGGGTACCGGGCGACCCCTTCACCACCCACACCATCAACGTGCTGCACCTGCTCCTGCCGGCCGGCGAGCGCTGGTTCGTGCACGTCTACAAGCAGGCGCTGCCGCACATCACCGACGACCGGCTGCGCGAGGACGTCATCGGCTTCATCGGCCAGGAGGCCATCCACTCCCAGGCCCACGACGACGTCCTCCCGCACCTGCGGAAACAGGGACTCGACCCCACTCCGTACACCGCGCAGATCGACTGGTTCTTCGAAAAGCTCCTCGGGGACCGGACCCTGCCGCCCGGTCGCCCGCGCCGCTGGTGGCTGAGGGAACGGGTCGCCCTGATCGCCGCCATCGAGCACTACACCGCCTTCCTGGGCGACTGGGTCCTCAACGCCGAGGCACTCGACCGGGTCGGCGCCGACCCGACCATGCTGGACCTGCTGCGCTGGCACGGCGCGGAAGAGGTCGAGCACCGGGCCGTCGCCTTCGACCTCTTCATGCACCTCGACGGCGGCTACCGGCGCCGCGCCCGCACCTGGGCGCTCGCCTTCTCCACCCTGGTCTTCCTCTGGCAGCGGGGCATCCGCTTCTTCATGGAGAACGACCCCTCCCTGCTCGACCCGAAGGCCTCCTTCGCGGACTTCGTCCGCAAGGGCCGCCAGGGCCTGCTGCCCTCCACCCCGGCGATGCTGCGCTCGGTCCCCCGCTACCTCAGCCGCTCCTACCACCCCACCCAGGAGGGCGACACCGCCCAGGCCATGGCCTATCTGGCGGCCTCCCCCGGCGCCAACGGAGGACGCTGATGCCCCGGTTCACCACGGTCGCGCTCGTCGCCGGAGCCGCGCTGCTCGCCCGTCGCGCCGTCCGCAGCCGCATGTCCACGGCCCCGCTGTGGCCGATGCCCTCGCTCGACGAACCCGTGTCGGGGTACGGCCGGGGCAGCACCGTCCCGCGCAAGGTCCGGGTGACCGGACGCACCACCCCCGCCGAGGGCGTCGTCGAACTGCGCCTGGAGGGCGACGGGCTGCCCTCCTGGCAGCCGGGCGCCCACGTCGACCTCGTCCTGCCGTCGGGCCTCGTCCGGCAGTACTCGCTCTGCGGCGATCCGGCCGACGCCCGTGCCTACACGGTGGCGACGCGGCTCGTCGAGGACGGTCGGGGCGGCTCGCGCGAGGTGCACGAACGGCTCCGGGAGGGCATGGAGATCGAATTCCGGGGCCCCCGCAACCGCTTCCCGCTCGTCGACTCCCCCGCGTACGTCTTCGTCGCCGGCGGCATCGGCATCACACCGGTCCTCCCGATGCTGCGCGCCGCCGAGGCGGCGGGAGCGGACTGGCGGCTGCTGTACTGCGGGCGCACCCGAACCACCATGCCCTACCTGACCGAGGTCGAGGAGTGGGGCGGCGACCGGGTCACCGTGGTGGCCGAGGACGAGTCCGGCCGCCCCGACCTCGGTTTCCTCGCACGGCTGGCCCCGGAGACCGCCGTGTACTGCTGCGGACCCGAGGGCCTCATGGAGGCGGTGAGCGCGGGGATGCCGGACGGCAGGACGGCGCGCCTGGAGCGCTTCACGGCCGCCACCACCGCGGGCGGCACCGCCTTCGAGGTCGAACTGCGGCGCACCGGACGCACCTTGACGGTGGCGGCCGATCAATCGCTGCTGGCGGCGGTGCGCCGGGAACTGCCCGACCTCACGTACTCCTGCCAGCAGGGCTTCTGCGGGACCTGCCAACAGCGGGTCCTGGAGGGCGAGGTCGACCACCGGGACGAGCTCCTCACCGAAGCCGAGCGGAACGACTCGATGCTGATCTGCGTCTCGCGCTGCGCCGGGAAGCGACTCGTCCTCGACCTCTAGGGATCAGGGCAGCACCAACCAGTCCAGGGCCAGCGCGGTCAGCAGACCGCCGGCCAGGAGCCAGGTGCCGAGGCGGGTGCGGCCGTTGCGGGAGAGTTCGATCACGATGCCGCAGAGGATCATGGCGAGGCCGTAGACGCCGACGACGAGGACGGACGTGCGGCTCGCGCGCCGCACCACGAGCACCACGGCGAGGGCGACCAGGAGCACGGACGCGGCGGCGACCCGCAGGCGCCGCGCCTGCTTCGGCGTGAGCCCCTCCCCCCGGACCCCGTCGGGGACCTCCGACTCCTCGGAGGACAGGGGTGGTTCGGGGGTTCCGGGGGCCTTCGGGGCGGCACCGGCCCCGCGGTCCCCTCGGGTCCCGCCGACCCCGTCGGCCTCCGGTGCGTCTGCCGTCGGGGTGTCCTGGTCGGAAGCGCTCATGGGGCAGGAGCGTAACGGACACCGTTAGGCTGTTGGCATGACGACCGGGGTGCGCCGCAGGATGGGCGTCGAGGAGCGCAAGCAGCAGTTGATCGGGGTGGCCCTCGAACTCTTCAGCAGCCGCTCTCCCGACGAGGTGTCGATCGACGAGATCGCCGCGGCCGCGGGGATCTCGCGACCACTGGTCTACCACTACTTCCCCGGCAAGCAGAGCCTCTACGAGGCGGCGCTGCGGCGGGCGGCGGACGAACTGGCGGCCCGGTTCGTGGAACCGCCGAGCGGGCCGCTCGGGGCCCGGCTGCTGCGGGTGATGAGCCGCTTCTTCGACTTCGTGGACGAGCACGGGCCAGGTTTCTCGGCGCTGATGCGCGGCGGTCCCGCGGTGGGCTCCTCCACGACCAACGCCATGATCGACGAGGTCCGACAGGCGGCGTACGAGCAGATCCTGGCGCACCTGGAGGTCGAGGCGCCCACCGCGCGGCTCGAACTGGTCGTCCGCTCCTGGGTGTCGCTCGCCGAATCGACGGCGCTGCTCTGGTTGGACGGGCGCCGGGTCCCGCGCGCCGAGCTGGAGTTGCAGCTGGTGCACGACTTCGCGGCGCTGGCTGCGGTGAGCGCCGCGCACGACGCGGAGATGGCGGAGGTCCTGGTCCGGATCCTCGCGGACGAGCCGGCCGACGGCCCCTTCGGGGACCTGATGGCCCGGCTCGCCGCGCTGCTCCCGTCCGCGGCGCCCGTCGTGCCCGATCAGCGCTTGCGGTAGGACGCCTCCAGGTCGCGCACCTCGACGAAGAGGAGGACTCCGTCCGTCGCCTTGAGGTGTCGGGGCAACAGGTCGAGCACGGCCTCCGCGAGCCGGGCCTTGGCCCCCTCCGTACGGCCTGGCAGCAGGGCGACCTCGACGTGCACGCTCGCGGCGACGGTCCCGCCGTCCCCGACGACCGTCTCTTCGACCTCGCGGAAGCGGGTCTTGCAGTCCTCGACCGCGGCGTCGACGGTCTCCGCGACGAGCGGGTGCAGGGCCAGCGCGAAGCCGCGCCGGTCGAGGGGCGCGGAGTAGTCGACGGTGATCTGCGGCATGGGGTCACTCCTGGTGAGGGGGCTGTCTGGCCACACCCTTACGGTGGGGGCCATGGACGCACAAGTGACCTTCCGGCGAGCGGGCGAACACGATCTGGACCTCTTGGCGGGGTTGTTCGACGGGGCCGCGCACTGGATGGTGCGGAACGGGATCGACCAGTGGAGGCCCGGGGCCAAGGGGCCCGCGCACTTCCGGGAGCGGATCGCCGCGGGTGAGGTGTGGCTGGCCGTGCACGGGAGCCGAGCGGTCGGCGCGTACGAGCTGTGGTGGGAGGACCGGGAGGTCTGGGGGCCGCAACCGCCGGTGGCGGGGTACGTGCACCGGCTGATGACCGACCGGGGGGCGGCGCCCGCCGGTGCGGGACGGGCCCTCCTCGCCCACGCGGAGGGCCGGATCGCCGCCTCGGGCCGGTCCTTGGCCCGGCTGGACTGCGAGGCGCACAACCGGCGTCTGGAGACCTATTACGAGGAGGCGGGGTACACGGCCGTCGGCCCGCCCCGGGAGAAGGTCGGGGCCGACGGCCGGCGGTACGCGGTGCAGCCGATAGAGAAGGACCTGGCGTGACGGGTGCCGCAGCGCGGCGCGGGCCCCGGGGCCCGGCCGCCGGCCCCGCCCCCGGGCCGCAGGTCCGGTGTACCCCGGGGACACCGCCCCCCACCCGGCCGGCCCCCGGGCCGGGGCCGCGGCCCGCGCGTCCCCCC
>NZ_JBHYMK010000047.1:41040-65056 GCF_042743065.1 Streptomyces sp. NPDC058872 | reverse complement strand
ATCTTCGTTTGTCCACACACCAACCGATGATCACGCGGTGGCCGTACCCGTTCCCAGCCAGGGTCGCCACAAGATCGCGAAACCAGACTGGAGTATTAGAAGGCACCTGCTCTATCCGCTGAGCTACGGGGGCTGACCTGCGAAAACGCAGTCTTCCTGGCGCTCGTCCCGTGATGCTGTGGGACGTATGTGGGATTCTCGGACCCCGGCGGTGTCGTGGGATGCGGACGTCCCCGACGGGCCGGAGGTAGCCTCTCACACCATCTTCACAAGCCCGAAGACCCTGATGGAAACAATTCGATCACCGTCTGTTGTTGCAGCCCCGTAACCGGAGAGAAGGCGGTGTCGGGTCTGAGGCTGTTTAACACGAAAAGCATGGTGACTGAGGTCGTGTCGCGTTTGGCTGAGGTTGAGGCTGATGTGCAGGGTCTCGTCGAGGAGAGCATGGAGACGCTGCTGGGCGTCCGGTTCTTGGCGAGCGAGTACGGTACGGGGCCGGTTCATGGTGGCCGGATCGACTCGCTCGGGTTGGACGAGAACGGGTCACCGGTCATCGTCGAGTACAAGCGTTCGACTGACGCGGGTGTGATCAACCAGGGCCTGTTCTACCTCAGCTGGCTGATGGACCACCGGGCTGAGTTCGAGCACCTGGTCCGCGACCGGCTCGGGGTGACGGCCGCGTCCCAGGTGCTGTGGAGCGGCCCGCGTCTGATCTGCATCGCCGGCGACTTCACCCGCTACGACGTGCATGCCGTGCGCGAGCACCGGCGCTCGATCGACTTGGTCCGCTACCGACTCTTCGGCAGCGACCTGCTCGGGCTTGAGACCGTGGCGTCCGTGAGCGGCGGCATGCCGGTGGCCCGCCGGGCGCGTCGGCAGGCGGTTGCTCGGGCGGCGGCCGGCGTCCAGGGTGCGTCGATGGTGGAGCTGGCGAGCGCGGTCGATGAGGCGCTGCTCGGGCTCGGGGACGGTGTGAACCGCGTCGAGCGCAAGACGTACCGGGCGTATCAGCGACTGCGGAACTTCGCCTGCGTGTGCCCGCCGCAGCGGAGCAAGCTCCTGGTCTACCTGAAGGTCGACCCGAAGGGCGTCGACCTCGTGCCGGGATTCACCCGGGACGTGTCCGGTCTCGGTCACCACGGGACGGGCGACCTGGAGGTCCAGCTCCGTACGCCGAGGGACGTGGAGCGGGCGCAGGAACTGTTCCGGGCGAGCTACGCGGCGGCGTGATCGACTGCCGGCCTCGTGGCGTGTGTACTTCGCGGGCGGTCTGAGGTTGTCGGGAGACGCCTTTCGACGGTGGGGCAGGGCGTGGCGGTGGAACATCAATGATCTGTGGGATCGCCGGTTTGGCCAACCGGCGATCACGCGCTATGTTCCCCTGCCCCGCATCCTGGCGCCTCTGACCGTGCGAGGCGCTGTCACCCTGACCCGACCAGGTTTGCGAGGCCGAAGAGGGTGTCTGCGGCGCGGAAGCCGCCCTGGGGTATTCGGCGGTTCACTCGAAACGCTTCCGTCTACGCCCCGGGGTGGATCCGCACGGGCGCGAGTGAAACGAGCGGTTCCGCGGCACCCCGGCCAACCGCACCGTGCCAGAGGTAGCCAAGGAGAGGCGATTCGTATGTGTGTCCGAATTTCGCTCTACTGGCATCTGCTGGACGCGGGTTAACTCGTTCCTTCGCCCGGACCCGGGCGGTAGTAACCGAGGGGAGAGCGTCGATGGCAGACAGGGCGTCCACGCAGACGTCGGGGACCAGTCTCGCGCTTCTGATCGCGGTGGAGGAGCTGGCGACCGCGCATGACCGGAGCGAGTCTGAACGGTCCGACATCACCAGCTCGCAGAACAGCGCGGGCGATGACGGAGAGAACCGCGATCTGAACCTTCCGAAGGCGTAGGGGAGGCCATGGAGCACCGGCTCGTCACCCACATCGAGGAGGCTCTCGGCTGGGACGGGCCGGGCTCCGTGGGGGCCGCGTTCGCGCGTGGCCGTCTCACGGACCCGGACCTGCCTGCCCGCCTGCTGACCCCGCACAAGCTGCTGGACCTGATCAAGCGTCGTCACCTGGCCAACCCGCAACTGCGCTGCTATGCCGAGGGCGAGGAGGTCCACCCGTCCACGTTCCTGTCCACCAATGTCAACCGGCGCAGGCAGGCGGTGAGTCAGGCCGATATGGCGGCCCTGGGGCACATCCTCAACGAGGGCGGCACCGTGGTGCTGGACCACGTGGACTTCTTCGACCCGACGCTGGAAGTCGCCTGTCGGGCCCTGGGCTGGTGGTCGGGTGAGCTGACCTCGGCCAACGCCTACCTTGCGGTCGGCGACACCGACGGATTCCATCTGCATTGGGACGATCACGAGGTCATCGCCGTGCAGTTGTCCGGGGAGAAGTCGTGGGAGGTCCGCGGTCCGTCCCGGCCGGCGCCGATGTACCGCGACGCGGAACGCAACCGCACGCCTTCCGAGGAGGTGCTGTGGAAGGGCACGATGCGGGCCGGGGACGTGATGCACATTCCCCGTGGTTTCTGGCACACCGCCACCCGCCTCGGCTCCGGCAGCGACGGCCACTCACTGCACGTGACGTTCGGGTTCACCAAACGCACCGGTGTCACATGGGTCAACTTTCTCTCCGACACCGCCCGCGCCGACGAGGCGTTCCGCCGCGACCTGGAAGGCGCCGGCGACGCCGGCCCCACGGGACTGGCGGACAGGCTCAGCACTCTGGCCGCCTCCTACAGTCCCGAGCGGTACCTGGACGAACTGCGCTCCAGCACCCCGCCCGCCCGCCACATGCCCCACGTGGCGGCCTTCGGCCGGTTCGACGGCGTCGTGGCCGTCACCGAGTTCGCCCCCCACATCACCCGGTCCGGCGACACGGTCCAGGTTCGCGGTGGCGGCAAGCAGCTGACCTTCCACGCGCGGGCGGAGGAGGGCCTTCGCGCACTCCTGTCGGGTCACCCGGTCCACCTGGAGGGCGCCGACGCAGACACCACCGCCCTGGCCGACCTGCTGATCACGGAGGGGCTGTGCGAACCACTGACGCAGACGTCGTCCTCGGGCTATACCGGTCTGGTCACGCCCGTGACGTACTCGAAGCAGCCGCCGGCCTCGGCGTAACGCGCCTCGACACCGCCGCGAACTACCTCCACCACCGCTCCCACGAGACACTGAACGCGGTGGCCGGCGACCTCCTGCCGAAGTTCTCGATCTCCACCAAGGTCGGGTACTTCCCCGGGGAACACTCCCTCGCCCCCGACCGGCTGCGCGCCGCCATCGAGCGGGCCGCGAAGGATCTGGGACGGGAACCGCAGGCCGTGCTTCTCCACAACCCCGAGCACGCACGCCCCGGCGCCGAGGCACTGGCGCGGGCGTGTGAGGTCCTGGCCGACGCCGCACGAGCGGGACTGTGCGGCGGATGGGGCGTTTCGAGCTGGGACCCGCGCCCGCTCACGGACCTCGACGTGCCCCGCCCTGACGTCCTCATGATCCGGGCCGGTCTCCTGGTGGGCGCAGATGTCCTCGAAGCGGCCGAGGCCCTGGTGCGGCGGTGGAAACCAGTGCAGGTGTGGGGCATGAGCCCCTTCGGCGGCAGCACGAGCGAGCCGGCATGGCAGAAGTTCGACCCCCGGATCTTCCTGCGGGACTCCCAGTCGGCCACACCGGTCCAAGCGGTCTACCGCTCCGCCTTCCGGCTGCCCCCGGTCGACGCGGTCGCGGTCGGCACGGACAACGCCACCCACCTGCGCGAGCTGGTCGACGCCCTGGCGTACGAGGTCGACGACCAGGTCGTCCAGGAGTACCGGCGGCTCCTGCACGCCCGTCGTCAACGCGACTGAAGCTCCCCCGCCACGCGCTCAGCCGTCTTCCGGGCGGCCCCCAGCCGTGGGTCGTCCGGGTCGGCGTACGGGCCCAGGATCTTCGCGGCGACAAACAGCGTCATCAGCCTGCCGTCCCGGCTCTCCACGTCCTCACGCCGCTCGCTGCGCACGCGGTCGGCCAGGGACGGGATGGCGAGGGAGGTGCCCCACAGGTTCGCCGCGTCCAGACCGCGCGGGGCCATGCCCCAGTCCTCCCAGTCGAACACGCAGAACACCGGCGCCGTTACGTTGGCCCAGTTGAGGTCCGCATGGGCCGGACGCCACTCACCCACGGACGTATCGACGTCCGGGAAGACACCGCGGATCGTTTCCGCGACAAGCTCCTGCGTCAGGGTCTGCGTGTCCGGCGTCGCGATCCGGTTGGTGTGCTGCGAACCCAGAGCATCCAGGGAGGCGTTGAACGCGGCCCACCACTCCTCGGACAGCGCAGGCTGCTTCGTCAGCACGGCGTTGCCCACCGGCGCCGCGGGCAGCAGCTCTGTCTCGTCCGCCCGCCACATCACCGGATCCGTCTCGTCCCGCCACGCCACTGCGGCAAACCAGGCCGGCTTCGCGACATCCGACAGCGCCTCTGCGGACGCGGTGCCGTCACCTCCCTGGACCCCGATCCGGTCCAGCCCGCGGCGCTCGATGCGCACCCACGTACTGCGGTCCGTCCGCGCTCCCACCGAGCGGCGCTTACGCACCACACTTTCGCGCTCCAGCCTTGTCCCCAGCGACCGCTCGACACGGTCCAGTACGGCTTCCACCGGCTCTCTACGCAGATCCACCGAACGCAGCGTCATGCGCCCGAACGTACCCCAGAGCCTGGGACGCCAAGCTCGACACCGAGCGCCTTGCGACGACGACTCCCGCCTTTACACCCGCCGTGAGCCGACTCGCGCCGCCACACCCGGGCAGGTCGTGAGCGGGCCGTCATCCTCGCCCGGACCGGGGCCGGCCGTCGGAGCCCGCCCACGGTCTCTCAGGCAGCCAGCACCTACTGGTCTCGCTCCTCGGCAGGGGACGGCTTCCGGTGCCGACCGCGTCCCTTGCCCATCGCGGGCCGGTCCCATTCGGCAGGCTTCTCCTGCTGGGGCGGCGGCGGGTACAACAGGGCCTGGGCAGCGGCCAGGTCCTCGACGACGCCGACCACCACCCACTCCGTGCCCGTCCACTCCTCGATCGCCCTCGGCGCGTCAGGGTCGATATGAGCCCCACGGCGCGGGCCACTACCCAGCGGCACCGCGCGCAGCCTGCCCTTCGAGGCGGCCTGGCGCTCGGCACGCCGACGCGCCCACTCCTCCAGCGGTTCGTCGTCCTGCATTCGTGCATCGTGGCCGAGAGGCGGTCCGGGCCGCCACCCAGTCACCCGCGCGGATGAATGAGCGAGCGCAAGGGGAAGGCGACACGCCGGCGCCCGGCAAGCTCACGGAGGTGCTACCGCTCGCGCTCGCTGCCACTTCCGGTATCGCCTGGACCACAATCGCAGATACGACGGGGCCTGGTGCCGACTCCCACAGGGCGCCTTGCAGTTGACCTCGGACGGTTGTCGCTCGTCAGCTCTTCCCCAGAAACTCTTGCACTCCGCGGAGCCGGGTGCTCAGCCGCTGTCGGGTAGTGCGGCTGTCGAGGCGTACGTCAAGGGCCCCAGGCAGATGGCTGTCTGCCCGGCGGCCGGCGGGCAGCAGGGCGGGATCGAGCCCGTCCCGTCGAGCGATGAGCCCGCCGAGGGCGTAACGGCTGACGGCGTCGGGGCCGGCCAAGTGGAAGACGCCAGTCGCCTCGGTGAGCGCGAGCTCCCACAGGGCAGCCGCGAGGTCGGAGACATGAACGGGGCAGCGGACGTCGTCCGTGAACAGCGCTCCCGTGCGTGTGCCGCCGACGAGTTCGTGGACGAGGCGTTCGTGCGCGGACCCGCCGTCGCCGATGATCAGCGACGTGCGGGCGACGGCGGCGTTGGGGTGGAGGAGGCGTACCGCGGTCTCGGCGGTGGCCTTCGCCGCCCCGTATGGGGTGATCGGGTCCGGGAGTGCCGCCTCGTCGTAGTGCACGTCGGCCCCGGAAAAAACCGCGTCGCTGGACACGTGCACCAGACGGATCCCCCTGCTTGCCGCCGCCACGGCGAGGCGGACAGGACTGTCAGCGCTGATCGCCCAGTCCGCGTTGCCACTGGACGCGTTGATCACCGTGCTCGGGGCCACGGCGTCGAGGACCGCATCGAGGCGCACGGAGTCGCGCAGGTCCAGCTGATGCCACGCAGCGCCGCCACCGTCGCCGGGGCGGGAGTTGAACGTCGCGGCCGTGCCACGGCCCGCCGCGCTCGCCTGACGCACCAGCTCCGACCCGAGGAACCCGCTGGCTCCGATGATCAGCACCGTCATACCGCTACACGGTAGCGGAGAAAGGCCCCACTGGACACCTCGGATGCAAATACATAGCGAAATCCAAATAAGCAACACAGGGAAGTCGACTGGCGTCCTCGTGGTGTGTACGCGCGCCACGCCCACCTTTTCCGGTGTTATCCCGAAGGTCGCATGGAGGGTTCATGAAGCGCTATTGTAGGCGCGCTGTCGCCCGCCTTGCGGGGGTCTGGCTCGTGCTCTGCACGGGGTGGTTCGGTGTGCCGGGCCGCCCTGT
Organism: Streptomyces sp. NPDC058872; assembly: GCF_042743065.1. Classification (NCBI taxonomy): domain Bacteria; kingdom Bacillati; phylum Actinomycetota; class Actinomycetes; order Kitasatosporales; family Streptomycetaceae; genus Streptomyces; species Streptomyces sp. NPDC058872. The sequence continues at coordinate 58,560 of NZ_JBHYMK010000047.1, read as the reverse complement.
CTGGAGCACGCAACCGGCGTGCCCTCACAGGAAGGTGGATCAATGTGTGGTTCATCAGGGCGGGAGCCCGAAGGTCCGTCAGGAGGTAGCCCGTCGCAGGGGCTTCAGAAGCTGAAGGCCATCTGCGCCATCGTGGCGTCGGTGTTCTCTGTTCTGGCCAGCTGCGTGAAGCTGCTGCCCTTCCTGAGGGACTGAGGCCGTCCGGGACCGGGGCGTAGCCGGTCCCGGACGGCCGTTCGGGAGGGGTCGGCGCGGACGTTTTCGTACGCGTCGGCCCCAAGCTTTTGCGGCGATCGGATTGCTAATCCCTGCCGTGTGCGTAGTTGCTAACCTGCGCCTTTATCGACCCGGTTATCCGAGTTGTTGGCTGGGTTGCAGGCTAATTTAACCGGGTGATTATGTGGCTCTTTTGGGTGCGTCAAGACCAGCTTATGCCCGCTCGTAATCTAACTTCTCGTCCCGTCGAAATCCAGCGGGTCGTCTGGGTGTACCCCTGCCGTCAGGGCATCGGCGCAGGTCAAAGCCGGTGGTCTCTGTGCCGCGGCAGTGTCGGCCAGGCTTGAGCGCTGGTTACCGACGGCGGGTGGGTACGGGCGGAGGGAGCCGGGGGATGGCCGCCGGTTGCGGCCTCGGGATCGGCCGTGTGGGGGACGGAAACAGGTCGGCGGTGGTGCTGGCGAGTTGGGTCAGGAGAGTGTGGGGAACGTCGGCGGAGAGGCGGATGGTCCACGCCGCGCGGTCGAGGTTGTTCCCGCCGTACAGCATCCAGCGGTCGGTCGTGGCGTGCGGGGTGTGCTCGAAGGTGATGGCGCCGGCTGCGGTCCAGGTGGTGCGGGCGGGGTGGCTCGCCGGGTGCCATCCCGCCTCGCGCAGGACGTCGTGTGCTTCTCCGGCGGTGGTGAGTGGTGGGGCGTCGAGGTGGTGCAGGACCGTGTGGATCAGGGCGACGGGGGTGCCGGCGGTGAGGGTGGCGTGCCAGAGGCGTTCGCCGACCGGGCCGTCGTACTCGGCGATCGTCCAGGCGACGTCGGTGCGGTGGCGTGCTTCGTGGTCGAACTCGGCCCGTACGGTGAGGGATTCGTGGGAGGCGATGGTCGTCTCGTCGAAGGGCCGGTACCTCTCCCACTGGCGTTCCTGGTCGAACAGGTTCTGGAGGAAAGCCGCGTGTTCACCGGGCTCCGCGACCGGAGGCTCGACCGAAGGCGCGGGGGCGTGCTCGATGAGGGTGGCCGGGGGCGTGCCCGCGAGGAGTTGCCGGACGGTCTGTTCGAGGTCGGTGAGGGGTGCGGGGCCGGGGCGGACGGCGACGGAGTAGAGCCGGTGGAACTCGGCGACGGCCTCCGCCTCGGTGGCGAACGCGGTGTCGTTCTCCTGCCGCAGGTGGTTCTCGCCGTGGAGGTGGACGTGCCGGCGCACGCCCGTGCTGTACGAGCCGACGGCGACGGTGTTGTGGCCGTCGTCGGCATGCAGGTGGATGATCAGGCGGCCTTCGGAGATGTCGTCGTGGATGCGCTGGGCCTCGGCGCTGACCTCGCGGATCTCGTCGCGGGTGCACCAGGGCATGGGGTAGTTCCCCCAGGTCCACTCGGTGTCGATCTCCTCCTGGAGGGCCGGGGTGATCTCGGTGGTGAAGCCGTACTGCTGGAGGAGTTGTGCCGCCTGGGCGGTGTAGTGGGGTTCCTCGCGGTCGATGCGGGCCAGGACCATCGTGGTCGGGCCGGTGCTGCGGAACCCGGCGTCGTGCAGGTGGGAGCGGGCGGCGTCACTCGTCGGCCCGGACGTGGTGGCGATGACGGCGGGATGGTGGTCCGGGTGGAGGGTGAAGTGGACGTGGGCGTCGGCGGGGGCGTGCATCTGGGGTCCTTCGGGATTTACGGGGTTCGGCCGGCGGCGGCCCGGGCGGCGGTGGGGCGAGCAGGCGGTGGCGAGGCGGTGGGGGCGCGGCGGATCGGAGGGCCGGCGCGCGTCGGGGGTGCCTGTCGCCGCTGCGGAAGCGGGCGTCCGATGGCGTGCTGCCAGCGGGTGCGGATGGCACCGAGCTGGGCGAGGGACCGGCGGGCACCGGCGACGAGCTGGAACGGCGTGTTGCTCGGGTCGTCGGTGTACGCCTCGATCCGACGGCCGGCGTGTTCTGCGGTGGCCAGGAGTGAGCGCTTCAGGGTCAGTTGGCCCCAGTGCTCGACGGATCCGGCGGGTTCGGCGAGAAGGCGGAGCACGTCGCCCGGCTCGCTCGCGTTCCCCAGGAGGCCGCGCTGTTGGGCTTCCCATAGGACGGTGACGGGATCGACGGGCTCCTGGCGGCGGGTGAGGGTGGTGAGGCACTGCCACAGGCCGGCATGCAGCGGCTGGGTGAAGTCCTCGGGCAGCAGCCACCGTACGGAGGCGACGTCGGCGGGGTAGGCGGTGGCGGTCGCGAGCAGCAGTTGCTCCTCCTCCGCCGCTTCGACGTGGTCGGGCACGATGGTCGGCGGGGCGAGCGTGGTGTGGGGCAGGGCGCCGGCGCGTGGCGGGAAGCGGCCCGCGATGTCGTCCACGGCCGCGGCCAGCGCGTCGGCCTCGGCGAGCACCGTCTCGACGGGGTGCGGCAGGGAGGCATCGTGGACCGTCTGGACGAGGTGCTCGGCGGCGGCTCGCAGCCGGCGGCGGGCGTGTTCGGCCTCGACCATCCGCGCGTAGGCCGCCGCGTGCCGCGGCCAGGGACAGACTTGGATGAGCGTGTGCAGGTAGGAGGCGGTCAGGCCGCGTGCCTGCTCCCGGCCCGCGACGAGCACCTGGTTGAGCCACGTGGTGTTCTTCGCGTGCTCGTCCGGGTCAGGCGGGGGCAGGGAGCTGATCGCGGCGTACAGGGCTGCGTGCGCGGCCGTGGAGAACGAGTCGGCGCTAATCCCGGACACGTCGCCGAGATGCCGTGGATCGAGAAGAAGGGCGCCGAGGAGGGCTTGCTCGACGTGGAACACCGGGTGCGGGGCCGGGACCGTGTCGAGGCCGTCCTCGTCGGGATCGGGACTGTGGGACATCAGGCCGCCAGGGCGAAGTCGTCGGGATCGAGGGTGACACCGAGGTGCGGGGCGAGGAGGTGGCCGGCGAGCAAGGGCGGCACCGCGTTGCCGATCTGCGAGAACTGCTGCCCCTTGTTCCCGGCCCACGGGTAGTCCCCGGGGAAGGTCTGCAGGAGACCGGCCTCGCGAGCGGTAATCCGGATCGGCTCCGGCACCGCGGACGCCTCCTCGTCCAGCGCCGGCGTCGAGACCGGCTCGGCGACCCAGGTGCACTCGTTCGCACGGTGCCCGAAGAACAGCGTCCCGGCCGGCTCGTCGATCCCCCGGACGGTGGCGTTGGCCTGGTTGTTGCTGCGCAGCGACCAGGACCAGCGGTGCGCCTCGGAGGTGAAGGTCGGCGCCGGGGCGGTGGCGGCACGGTTCTCACGGGTGCCGTGCCGTGCCGCCCACCCTGCGCCTTCGCGGCGGGACTGCAGGACCACCCCCTCCAGCCGCGGCATCCAAGTGCCGCGCTCACGGGCGTCGATGAGGGTCTTGCGAGACCCGGAGGGGAACGGCTCGGGCCCGCCGCCGGGTCCGCCGCCGGCGCAGACGGTCGGGACGGGCCGGTCCGTCGCTCCCCAGCCCAGGGCCTCGGCCATCGACACCCAGCGGGCGCGGCCCGGCCCGAAGAGGCTCTCGGGCTCTGCGACCTGGGCATGGGTCGGTGTCGGGGGCTCGGCGGTCCGGACGCGGGAGGCCAGCAGGATCGCCCGCCGCCGGGTCTGCGGGACGCCGTAGTCCGCGGAGTTGAGGATGCCGCACCACACGGAGAACCCCCAGGACCTCAGGATCTGCGCGTACTGCCTCCACAGCGGCAGCACGTCGGGCACCTCCTCCATCGCCACCCACTCCGGCTCGCCGACGGCGCTCAGGGCATGGAGGTAGCGCATCGGCTCCGCCGCGAGCAGTGAGCGCTCGTCCTGACAGGACGCCAGGAGCTTGGCCCGGGTGTCGAGGCCGGCGGCGAGGTCCGCGACCGCCTGGTGGACGAGGTCCTGGTCGAGCAATCCGAGCCGCTTGCCCGCCCTGCTCCACGCCTGGCACGGAGGTGAGGCGATAAACCCCTGGACCCTGCCGGCGAACACCCGCACCGGATACATCGACACATCGGTGCGGATCGTCAGCAGGCCAGCGGCCACCCGCGTCCGGCACGCCCATTCGTCCCATTCCAGCCCGACGTCCCGAACTCCGAACCGCTGCAGCGGGACGCTCCAACCACCAGGACCCGCGAACAGGTCAAGCACGAGCCCCTTCGAGGGGATCACGACGCGAGACCGAAATCGTCCTGCTCGACGTCGCCGCGGCAGCTCCAGGGGGAGCAGCCGTTCACCACGCCCAGCTCGGCGGCCTCGGCTTCGACGTCGTCGAGGGCGGCGCGCTCGGCCCTGGTGACGTGGTCGATCGGCGCCTGGTCGAGTGGGACGCGGGAGCGGTGCAGGAACGCCTCACCGAGCAGCTTGTTGCCGGTGGCGTTGGCGCGGGCGTTGCCCTTGCGGATCGCCGCGTCGAACTCGACGACGTCCTCCCATTCCGCGGGCGAGGCGTCGCGAATTTTCCGCCACTGCGCGTTTCCGTGAAATGGACACCCGAGGCAACTTGATTTCGGGGTGTCGGCGAGGTTGAGCGAGGAGAGGTATCGGACGCAGTCGGATCGGGACCATCCCATGTCGATCAAGGGGTGCCGGTTGCGCATGTACTTGACGCCGGAGTCCTTGGCGCGATGAAATTCATCGGTGGATATCCCGATCCACTGCTCGACGAAAACACCCTTCGGGACGCGAGTCGGATACGGGTATCCGAGAAGGTCCCGGACCTGCTTCTTGATCGGTTTCACCTTATATTCCCCGGTGCACTGGCGCCGGGTCATCCCAGGTCGGCCGTCCTTGTTGAGGATGTAGAGCGGCATAGACGCGAACCGGTGATCGGGGTTGAGGGCGTCCTCACGAATATTCCCGGAGGCCACCCGAAGAATGGGGATGTCGGCGGGCTTTGCTATCTCGCGTTCGAGGCGGTCGAGGTGCTCATAGACGGAGCGCGGTTCCCACCCGGTGTCGGCGAAAATCGCGTAATCAATTTTCGGGAGAACGCCTTCGGCGGACAGGGCGAGCAGGGTGCTGGACTGGACGCCGGCACCAAGCGAAAGGGAACGGAACTGGGGAGAGGGTGAAATGGCGGAATCCTTGGATGGTGCGGGGATGCGGTCAGCGAGCGATTGCTCGGAAAGTGCCAGCCGCCGGGGCGGGCAGGGGTGCGGGAGCGGAAGCGCGGCAGGTTTTGAGGGCGCGGGTGGCTTCGCGGGCGCTGGCGAGCGCGGCGGTGTGGTGAGGCAGGACGCGGTCGGTGATCCGCCAGGCGGCACGGACCGGATCGCGAGGAGCGGCGACGGCCGGTGGCGCGGGGTTGAGGTCGGTGACGTCCTCGTGGAGTCCGTACGGGATCACGGGGCAGGTCAGAACTTTGTCCCGGCGGTGCTCGATGAGGTAGAGCTCCAGGTCGTCAGGGCCCAGCAGCGTCGCGGCGTGGAGACGGCCGGCGAGCACAGGACGGGCGTCGATGGGAGTCCAGACACGGCAGAGGTCGAGGGACTGGTCGGCGGGGCGGGGGTACCAGCGGCGGACCGTCTTCCAGGTGCCGGGCAGGTGGTGGGCGAGCTGGAGGGTGAAGAGGTGGAAGGGGTGCAAGAAGATCCTTGAGGGTGGGGGATGTCAGCGAGTTCGGCTGACGGCGGGAGCACAGGCCGCGGCGGCGGGCCGGGACACGGCCGGCGCGGCCGGGTGGGGCAGGTTGCGGGGTGCGTCCGTGGTGGCCTGGTGGCTGAAGGCGGGGGCCACGCGGTCGAGCCCTTCGGCGATCTGCCGGGCCTGGGTGTGAGCATCGGCGAGCTGCTCGGCGACATCGGTGGGGAGTCGGTCCCACTGGGCTTGGTACTGGTAGCGCTGGACGATCTCGGCAGCGTTGCGGAGCTGTTCGGCGACCTGCCGCAGGATCGCGGTCTGCTGGTCCGGGGCGGTCGCCGTGTGCGTGGCCTGCAACAGCGCGTCCAGCGCGGCAGGCAGCGACTCGTCGTCGGTGGGAAGGCCGTAGAGCGTGGCGTGCAGTGCCTGGGCGTAGGCCGTTACCGGTCCGCCCCGGCCGCGGCTTCGGTACTCCACGGGGGCTTGCCGACGGGCGCCGAACTGGACGGTCACGTCCCGGGGAGCGGCGCCGGGGTGGAGCTGGTCGGCAAGAGCGCGGGCGAGATCGTGCACGGTGGGGATATCGGAGGACGTGGAAGCTCCTTGGGTGGCGGTGCTGCGCGTGAGGGGCGTGGTCACAGGAGGCGGCGCTGGGCCGGGGGCTTGCTCGGTGGCACGGCGGCAGCCGAGCGGCGGCGTGCACGGGCGGGGATATCGGCCGGCGTGGGGATGCCCAGGCTGACGTGGGCGCTCAGGCCGTCGGCGTAGGCGTGTGCCTCGGCAGCGGAGACGGCGCCGAGCAGGCCGCGCTCGTCCAGGTCGTCCCGCGGGTGGTAGAGCGCGCCGTCTGGCGTGGGGGCGAAGCCGTGCTGCTCCAGAAGGAACCGGGCGGTGGTGGTCGAGGCGGTCACGGCGACCGTGCCGTCACCGAACCGGAAGTGCAGGTCCGGGTCGCCTGCCGGGTTCTGGGGACTCCAGCGGGTCGTCCAGGAGAGATCGACGAGATCGTAGGTATGGGCCAACAGCCCGTACATCGCGGCGCCCGCGCGCTCCTGGGCGTCTTGCGCGGAGCCCGGTGGCAGAAGGTAGAGGGTGCGGCCACGGTGCTGGTGCGCGTGGAAGCCGGCCTCGGGGAGCAGTCGGTCGGCGCCGCGGATGCGGCGGTTGAGGATGACGAAGGTGTGTCCGTCGTCGGTGGATCCGATGAACACATCGGGGATGTCGAGAACAGACAAACTGTCACCAGGGGGTCGGGAGTTGTTGGCGGGAGCCGGGAGCCGGGAGCCGGGAGGCACAAGCGCCGGAACGGCGGTCCGTGCCGGGGTTTTCGCGTGGGCCCGGATGCGGGCGGCATGCCGGTTGGCCTGGGTCAGCGGACGGGCGCGGTGGATTTCGAGGCGGTCGCGGCGGGGCGGGTGCCCAGGGCGGGGCCGGTCGGGTTGCCGAGCCTGTCGGCGAGGACGAGCCGACCGAGCGGCGAGAGCACGACGCGCTGGGCCGAGGACGGCCGGGCGTAGGGGTGGTACTCGGTCAGATCGCGTGTGTGGAGGGAGCGGAGGGTGCTGATCGACAGGCGGGGGATGCCGCTGAACACTTCCCCGGCGTCCCTGCTGACGGTCACCTGTCCCCGGGCCACGGCGACCAAGGCGGCATGCCCGGCGTGGCTCAGCCGGACCTCGCGGACTGCGGGGTCCGTCGGCGCCAGGGGCGAGCGCCGGTTGCGGGCGGCGCTGCGGGCGAAGGCGGCTGCGGCGTCGACCGCGTCACCAGCCGCGTGGAGGGTCAGTGCCTGCGCCTGGTGGACGGGTGCGGCCACCTGCCGCAGCAGCGCCTCCGCCTCGTCCCGGCTGCGCGGGGCGGCGGATTCGAGGTGGTCGAGCGCGGAAACGAGGAGGTCGCCGGTGTTCATCGCCAGGAACGACAGCTGGGTGATCCGGCTGGCGGCGTGCATGTCGTAGACCAGCCCCATCGCATGGTGGGTCTCGATGAGCGCGCGGACGCCGCGTGCGTGCTCGGTCAGCTCGGTGGACCGCGCGAGCTGCCAGCACAGGCGCTCGCCCAGCCTGGAAAGGAGCGTGCTGTAGAGGGGCACGTGGGAGAGTTCGTCCTGGCGGCGGGTGAAGTGGCCGGCGAGGTCGAGGAGAGGGACGGCGAGGGGCGTGTGACCCGCGCTGTCGGTCGGGGAGGTCATCGGCGTCGGCCCTTCGCGTCGGTGTCGAACAGTCCGCCCAGGGCGTGCGTGACCTGGGCCCCGAGCCCGCTGTGCCCGGCCACCGGCGTCATCCGGGCCTGGCTGCGGGCGAGGAACGGGATGTCGTCCCGGGCACGCTCGACGGGATCGGGTGAGGCGAGGACCGACAGGAACTGCCCGGCGAGAGCGCCGGGGAGGTCTCCCTCGGCGCGGACGGACCAGTGGGTGCCGACCCCGTCGTACACGGAGTGCTCGACCCGCCAGGCAGCGCCGGGTGCGTGGTGCATGACGCAGTGCCCGTCGGGGGACGTGAAGGACGTTTTGTGCGCGGTCCATCCGTTGATGTCGGCGATCTCGGCGACGGAGCGCTCGGCGAGGGGGATCCGGGAGGCGTACCGGGTGTCGCCCAGGAGCTGGGGCAGCACCTGGGTGATGCCGGCCAGGGCTTCCAGAGGGGTCTGCCACGTCGCGGTGACCTGCCAGAACGGGCCATGGTGGGAGATCGTCCACCAGCTCCCGTCGGGGCGGGTCGGGGCGAAGTCCACCAGCGCGTCTCCGCCGGGACTGTCCACGGCGACGTGCCCGGACAGGGGATCGTGGCTGTGCTTCCAGCCGAACAGGTGGATCAGCGGGCCGAGGACATCGGCGAGGCGGTCACCGGCGCCGGCCAGGTACCGCGGCGAGACGAGGACACGATCCGTGCCGCTGTGCTCCATGCCCTACCGCCCCCGCCGGGTGGAGACCTCGCCCGCCGCGGGCACCGAGGCCGGTGCGGCGCCGCGCGACGCCAGCGGCTCGGCGGCAAGGTGTCTTGAGCCGCGGGCGACCGCGAAGGCGGCGTGCGTGCAGTTGGCTGAGGCGACGTCGAGGCAGTGGACTGCTTCTGCCAGCGCGTCCTGGAGGTCAGCGAACGCCTCGTCGGGAGGACCGGGCACGCCGGTGCCGTCGAGGGGGTCGGCTGCGACGGCTATGGCCAGGTGGGTGGAGGCGGACGAGGCGGCGACCACGGTGGCGGTGAGATCTGCCAGTACCGGCCGGCTTTCCGCAAGCTCCGCGTAGGGGGTGGCGGCAAGCGTCTGGATCACAGCGAGGAGTTCGGCCGTGATCCGCTGCGAGCCGAGGAACAGGCTGCCGGCCCGGTCGAAGGTGCGCGGGCTGCGGGAGTCCTTCAGCCTGGTCACGCCGTCGCGGGTGACGGCGTACTTGATGGATACCGACGTCAGGGCGTCTGCGAGATGCAGGGCGGTGTCGGCAGGGGTAGGGGAAATGGAGGGCGTTCCTTTCTGCAGGGGCCGGGCCGGGCAGTGGAAGGTGGCCGCGCGTGCCGTCGTGGCGCTCAGGCTGCTCGCGGGCCGGTCAGTGACGGAGGCAGGCGGCTACGAGGTCCGGAACCCTGAACGGCGGGGGCTGTCTTGTCCTGCAGGCCCTCTTGCTGTGCCCGCTCTATGAGGTGAGCGGCTGACGTGGCGCAGCGGAAGATACGCTCGCTGACCAGTTGGGCGTGGCGCAGGGGCAACGCGTGGGTGGCGTCCGGGATGGTCTCCAGGCGGGCGCTGGGCAGGCAGGCGGCAAGGCGGTTGGTCTGCTCGGGCGGGATGTGGGTGTCGAGGCTTCCGGCGAGGAGGTGGACCCGGTTGCCGAGCTGCCGCAGCGCCCCGGGGCCGGGCTGCTGGTCGGCGAGGTCGTGCCAGAGGGCGGCGATGTCGCCGGTCGCCATGGTGTGCAGGCCCTGTCGGCATGGCAGCGGTCGTGCACCGGACTCCGGGTGGGTTGGGGGACGCAAGGCCCATCGGCTGGTGGCGGGAAGGCTCCGCCGGACGGCGTCGAGCAGGTACGGCGTGTGCGTGCACGCGGACACGAGAAGGTTGCGGACCAGGGCGAGGAAGGAGTGGGCAGGGCCGGTGCCCGTGCGTGTGCTGATGCCGCCGTACGGGGGCGAGATGAGCACCAGGCCGCGAATGCGGGGCGCGAAGCGGGGGTGGCGTGCGACCAGGCGCATGACCGTCATCGCTCCCATGGAATGGCCGGCGAGCACGAGCGGTCCTTGTGGCGCTGTCGTATCGAGGACCTGGGCGAGGTCGTCGGCCAGCTGGTCGAGGTTAAGGGCGGCGGTGCCGCGGGTGGAGTTGCCGTGCGCGCGGTGGTCGTAGCGCACGACGCGCATGCCTTCGTGGAGCAGGAGCGGTACGTGTGAGCGCCACAGGGCAGCGGTGACCGACAGGCCATGCACGAGGACGGCTGTCACGGGGGCCTGTGCAGGGCCGTCGACGTAGGTGCTGAGCCGGGCGCCGTCCGGGAGCTGGATCTCTCTCATGCTGCGGTCCCGAAGTCGGTCTTGCGCGGTGCGTGCTTGGCGACGGCCCGCTGGGTGATGCCGTCGGAGGCCGACTTGGACGCGGCGGAGAGTTCGGCGGCGCCGGGCTCCAGGTACCACGGGCGCAGGTCGAGCATCGCCGCGCGCATACCGGTGGCGAAGCACAGGGCCGTGCCCTTGGGCAGGGCTCGGATCGCGTCGGCGGGCAGGATCCGCTCCTGCCGCATGGACACGGAGGTCGACTTGCCGGACTCCGAGTGCGAGGTGGAGGTGGTCTCGACGTCGTGGTCGCCGATCAGGCGGCTCAGCTTGTCGGCGAAGTCCGGGTCGTCGATGCCGGATCCGATGACCTTGACGGTGGAGGCGGACCACATAGCGTCCATGCCCGCGTCCCCCCACACTTTCTGGCCCTGCCGGTAGGACTGCAGGATCGTGATCGGGATGATCCCGCGGGACCCGAGGTGCGAGTACAGGTCGGGCAGGTCGCTGATCTTGCACACGTTGGCGGCCTCGTCGAGGATCGCGAGCATCGGCGGATCAAGACGCCCGCCGGCGCGTTCGGCCTGGGCGGTCGCGGCCCGCATCACGCTGTCGGCGCACGCGGCGATCAGAGCGCTCGCGCCTCCTCCGCCGTCCTTCGACAGCAGGAACAGCGTGTCGGTGGAGGTGACGAAGGTGGCCGGGCGGAACTCGGCGGCGTCCTTCTGCGGGGTGACCCACGCGGCGATCTGCGAGTTGAGCAGGGCGGCGGCGTACTGGCGGGCGGTCTCGTAGATGCCGTCACGCGTCTCGGGCGGACCTTCCACGGTGCCCTTGAGCTGGGCGGCGACGGCGGCGAAGCCGTGGTCGCGCAGGATGTCGAGCGGGGTGCGGTCGGCGGGGAACGCCAGCCACTGCATCACGTCGGTGATTGGCCGCTCGTCGAGCGCCGCGGCCAGGAAGAGCTGCGACAGGATGTTGCTGCCGGCCTTGGACCAGAAGTCGCCCTGCTGGCTGGCGTCCACGGAGGCGGCGAGGAAGTGACCGGCGAGTCGCCCGGCGCCGTCCAGGGTCTTGGCGTCGGCGAGGGGGTTCCACCACATCGTCCGCTCGGCGTGGGCGATCTGCTGCGGGTCCATGGACCACACCAGCCCCACCTGGGACCGGGCGTCGTAGCACGTGGTGTAGGCGTCGCCGGCGGCCTTGTTGGAGGTCAGCAGGACCGGGCCGGGCGCGTTGAGGACGGAGGGGATCGCCAGGCTGGTGGTCTTGCCCGAGCGGGGCGCCATGATGGCGACGGCCACGTCCTCGTAGCCCATGCGGACCTCGCTCCGCGTGCCCTGGAGGTTGCCGAGCAGGATGCCGGTGTCCTTGGCGTCGATGTGCTTGGCGGTCTTCAGGCTGGGACGCAGGGAGCGGGCCTTGTCGGTGATGGCCTTGGCCATCAGCGGTTCGATGTCGCGGGCCTTGGCCATCCCGTCGACCTTCTTCTTCCGGCCGCTGGACCGGTTCTTGTAGCGCAGCCACACGGCTCCGCCTGCGGCGGCGAGCAGCAGCGTCACCAGGACGGGGATGATGCGGGTGGCCAGGAGCAGGGACGTTTCTCCGGCCTGCGGCCAGAGCTGTTCGGGGTGCAGGAGGGCGTCAGTCGGCTGGTAGGGCACCCAGGCGTCGGTGCCGGTTGCCCAGGCGGCGAGGTTGCCGCCGAGCCAGGCGAGGGAGGCGAGGGGGAGGCCGACGGCGAAGGCGCCGAGGAGGAACTTCAGGGCTACGTCGTAGCCGTCGGAGCTGGAGGAGGGGGTGGATCGCAAGCGGTGGGTCCTTGGGCGGTGCGGGCCGGGTCGGGCCGGGTCGGGCCGGGGTTCGTCAGCGGGTTCGGCGCCGGGCCGGCGGCGCTGCGGGCGGTGCGGCCGGCGGGCTGGCGCGGCGGGCGGCGAGACGCTCGATCCGCTCCGGCAGCACGCGGGCCGCGCTCTCGGCGGGCACTTCCCGCCACTGCATGGTGATGCGGCGCAGGGAGAGCCCCTGGGTCTGCTCGTGGCTGCGGATCACCGGTTCGGGGTCGGCGAGGGCCTGGAGGAACGTGCTCACGAGGACCCGGGGCATGGAACTGGAGAGCCGGGCTCGCCATAGGGGGTCGTCCCAGTCGAGGGTTGCCGTGATGTGCCAGTCGGTGCTGCCGGAGAAGTTGTGGCGCTCGCCGCGCACACGACGGTCCGGCGAGCGGAAGTCGCTGTTGGCCGCGATGTCCCATCCGGCCCGGTGCAGCAGCTTGTAGGGGTCGGCCGCCGCCCTGGCGCTGGGGTCCGCCGCCCTGGCGCTGTAGTCCGGGTGGGTCAGTGCGTCGGTGACGGCGGCGATCAGCTCGACGGGAGTGGCGCCGTCGAAATGCGCGCTCCAGACGGAGCCCGTGCGGCCGTCATTGTGGGAGAGGTGCCACCACGGTCCGTTCAGCGCCGGTTCGAGCCGGAGCATCGACTTCCCGTTCGGGCTGGTCAGCACGACTCTGGCCGCTAGCGGGTCGTGGCCAGGGTTCCATCCGGCGCCGGCGTGCAGGGCGGTCGTGACCCACGCCGGGTCGCCGGGGCCGGCCAGATAGCCGGGCGTGATGAGCGCTTGCTCGACCGTCTTCTTCCTCACCGGCACATCCCGGGCCGCAGCGGGCTCGCGGGCCGAGCCGGAGCCGGTGCTGCGTGTCCCGGGCGCGGTGGCGTCTTGAGGGCTGTGGCGTGGATGTCGAACAGGACGCGCCCCTTGACGGCCCAGGTGTCCAGGTGACTCCATGCCTCCTCGTTGCGTTCCGCCAGGGAGTCGACGACCTCCTCCTGCGGCAGGGGCGCGGCGGCTCGCCGCGCTTCCCGCACCTTCGCGTGCTCGCCGCGCAGCGCTTCCAGGCGGTCGAGAGCGTGGCGCAGTTCGCGCAGATGCGGCGACCAGTGGGGGGCCACGTCCCCCGCGCTGACGTGCTGGAACTGGAAGGCAGCCATGTTCAGCAGCTCGCGGGCACAGGACCGGACGGGCTGGAACGCGCGCCAGGTCTCGGCGTCCCGCTGGACCATGCGCCAGCCGTAGCTCACCTCGTCGAGCGGCAAGCCGTCGGCATCGGAGTGTTCGTCGGAGTAGGCGTCCCAGGCGGTGAGGATGGCCTCGCTCTCCACCAGGAACGTCTCCAGCCGGGTGAGCAGGAGGGAGTGGGCGTCGGGTGATGTGGTCAGGGGTGCTCCTTCGGTGCGGTTCCGGTGGTCAGCGATGGCGACCGCTCTTGGGCGGCGACAAGGGAGGGGAGCTCGGGATTGCCGACGGGCTCGCGCGGCGAGCGGCGAGGGACTGAACGCGGTCTTCGAGGGCGGAGGCGATGTGGACGGCGAGCACGTCTGTGGTCCGGCGGGTGACGAGATTCGGGTCGAGGGTCGGCAGGCTGCGCCCGCTGTCGGTGCGGTGTACCGGCTTCGGGTCGGCGAGCGCGGTGGTGAACGCGGCGACGAGGTGTGACGGGGTGTGCGCGCCGAACCGCGCCTCCCACACCTTCTGGCCGAAGCCGAGCGTGACGGTGACGAACCAGGCGCCGGGAGCATCCAGCGTTCCCAGGCGTTCGACGTACGCCGACTCGTCAGGTGATACGAGGCCCTGGACGCCGTACTCCGACCAGCCGTCCTGCCGGAGGGGCTCGTACGGGTCGGATGGTGCGCTCGCGTCTGGCGGCGGTCCGGTGAGGGCGTCGGTGACGGCCGCGATGAGTTCGACAGGGGTCCGGGCGCCGAAGCTGGCGTACCAGGCGGGCCGGTCCGGCTCGGCGGCGTGGTGCAGGGTCCACCACTGGCCGTCGGGGTCGGGCTCCAGTCTCAGGAGGGCCTTCTGGTCGGGGCTGGAGAGCAGGACGCGCGGCATCAGGGGGTCGTTGCCGTGGCTCCAGCCGCAGGCGCGGTGGAGGGGGACGGTGATCCAGGCGGGGTCGCCGCCGCCGGCGAGGTGGCGCGGGGTGATGAAGTCGATCTCGACGGTCTCGGGGGCGGGGGGCATGCTCATCTCCGTGCCGTGGTGTGCCGGTTGGGTGCGGCGGTCGGGCGTGGTGCGGGGGCCAGGGATGAAGGGGCCTTACGGGCTGCGGAGTTGATCTCGCCGAGTGCTTTGCCGTGGGTGGCCCAGTCGTCGAGGTAGCTCCACGATTCGGCGTGATGCTCGGCGAGGGCGTCGTCGTATGCGGGGGTGCCGGGTTTGGCGGAGGCAGGCAGGGCGTTGAGGGTCTGCAGCCACTGCTCGTGCAGTTCGTCGAGCCGGCCGAGCGCGTGGTGCAGGACGCCCAACTGGTAGACCCAGCGGCCCTGCATCTTGCTTTCCGGGAGGCGGCCCAGCTGCGTCTCGGCCGTGGCGAGCAGGTGGTGGGCGCCGTCCTGGAGCGGCTCGAACGCTGCCGCGGTGTGGGCGTCGCGCTGGCTGGCGCGTATGCCGTAGGCGTGGTCGTCGTGGGGCCAGCCGTCGAGGTCGGTGTGCTCGTCGGAGTAGGCGTCCCAGGCGTCCAGGATCTTCTTGCTGTCCTTCAGGTAGCGGTCGAGGTGACGAAGCAGAGCGCGGTGGGCGTGGTGGGCGGAGGAAATCGGGGAGGGGTCCTGTCGGTTCAGCGGCGAGGTGCGGGCTGGGTGGTGGCAGCCCGTGCCGGAGGTACGGGGGACTTGGTCTGCCGGTGGGCGGCGCGGGCCTGGCTACGGAGGTCCTTGACGCGGGCGAGGTGCGCGTCGACCGTCTGCTGCGGGGTGAGCGGGCTGGGTTCTTGGACGACGCCGTGGCGGGCGGTGGGGTCGAACATGCCGCGCTGCAGCGGTGCGGTGTCGGCGAGCGCGGTGACGAAGGCGGTCACGAGGTGCTCGGGAACAGCGTCGTCGAGGAAGGCGTGCCACAGGCGAGGGCCGCCGACGAAAGCGTCGGGGCTGTCGCGGACTTCGACGTGCCAGGACGCCCGGCCCGCCTCGCGCCAGGGCACTGTGCCGCGGCCGTGCGCTGGGCGGCGCTCCACTCTGCAGCCCGGCGGGTAGGAGTCGGCGGCACCACGGCCGTCGATGAGCCATCCCGCGGCTTCCAGTACGGGCAGCGGGCTGACCGGCTCGGCGGGTGTGGGAGCGACGAGGGCGTCGGTCAGGCCGGCGAGCACCTCGGCGGGGACGAACGCGCCGAACTCGGCGTACCAACCGGGCGAGGTGTCGGTGGGCTCGGCCCGCAGCCGCCACCATGCAGAGGTGGCGGACTGCGGGTCGAACTGGAGCCGGTGGCGGTGATCGGGGCTCGCCAGGATGATCTCGGCACTCAGCGGGTCGGAGGTGCGGGTCCATCCGGCGGCGGCCAGACCATGGGTGACGTGACGGGCGTCCCCGGGGCCGGCGAGGTGGCGGGGACTGGTGTCGAAGGGGATCTGCCCGCCGTGCTTGTCGGCGAAGGCGGCGAGCTGCCGCTCGCTCAGCGGCACCGGCCGCACCCCGGCTCGCCCCCGGCACCACTGCCGTACAGGTCACGCAGGCCGTCGAGCACGCCGTGCAGGGAGTGCTGGTCGGCCTGCTCCCATGCGGCAGTGCGCAGCTCGGCGATCAAAAGGTCGCCGGCCAGGGTGCGGGGGACGCCTGGGTGGTCCTGGAGGGCGCGGGCGAGGGCGCGCAGGGTGTCGGCGAACTGGACGGGCAGGCCGGTGTACTCGTCCAGGAGGGGCTCGACGAGGGCGAACACCTCGTCCGGGTCGGGGTTCTCGCGCAGGTATTCGGTGAGGCGGGAGAGGGTTTCGGTCGCGGTGCGGACGGTGTCCGCGGTGAGCGGGAGCATGGGGTTCCTCAAGATGGTGGCGTGCAAGGGGGTCAGCGGCGGGTCTGGGCGCCGCCGGCGGGGGTGTAGGGGCGGGCGGTGGTGCGCGGCCGGGTGCTCCTGGCGCTGTTGCGGGCCCAGGTGGCGGCGCGGGCGGCCGTGATCCGGGCCTGCTGCCACGCGCTGAGCTGGGAGGGCTTGACGGAGACCGACCAGGTGCGGATCTGCGCGCTCGGCGGTACGTGTCCGCGCGGGCGCATCACGGGGTCGGGGTTGGAGAGTTCGGCCGAGAAGGCTTCCACCAGGTGCATCGGCGTGGTCGGGGAGAAGTTCGCGGTCCAGCCGTTGCCCTGGCGGTCCTTCGCCCCGGTCCACCACATCGCCTCGCCGCCGGGGCTCTGGTGGTACTGCATCCACGCGGTGCCATCAGGGCTGGTCGCGGTGTAGTGCCCGCCCTCGAACCGCGTGTGCCAGTTCTGCTCCTGCAGCGGCGCCCAGACGTTGGGGGCGTGCGCGGAGCGCGGAAGGGTCATGGCGTCGGTGAGACCGGCGATGATCTCCACCGGGGTCTGGCGGCCCAGGTGAGCCGACCACTCTTCGGTGCGGCCGGTCGCGGCGCCGTGGATGGTCCATCCGCCAGGCTGGACGTAGGGGTCGTAGACGATACGGACGGTGCGGTCCGGGCTCTGCATGGCCAGGGGACCGCCGCTCTTGGAGTGGTCCCGCCATCCCGAGGCGCGCAGGAACTCGGAGACGTGGCGGACGTCGCCGCCGCCCGCCAGCGCCCGGGGCTCGACGAGGTAGTGCTGTTCGGCCTGCTCGCCCGGCCCCCAGCCCTGCCACGTCTGCTTCATCGGTGCCGCCGGATGACGAGCGGGGCGGGCGCCGGGGGCTTCGCCGCCGTTGCGGCGGGCTGGGCGCCGACCCGCCGGAGGGCGGCGCGGTGTTCGTCCAGGTCTCCTGCGATGTCATCGAGGCCGTTGGCGGCCCGGCCGAGGGCGAGCCACACCTCGGCCGGCAGCGCGCCCCGCTCGGCCTGTGCCTTCGCGAACGTGCTGCTGACGGACACAAGGCCGGTGACGCCGTCGAGCAGGCCGTCCTCCGGGTCGAGGACGGACGCGATGACCTGCACCGCTTCGTGGGGCGGGAGCTGGGCGAGGTGGTCGGTCAGCAGGCCGAGTTGCCGGGCGATCTCGTCGGCCAGCCGCACGGCGTAGGGGGCGGAGTGGGACATGCTCCTCCAGATCGATGGGCGGTCAGTGGTGGTGGCGGTGGCCGACCCGCCGGGTCGTGGCGAGGACCGCCTCCGGGCGCGCGCCGGCCAGAGACGGGACATGGTCGGGGCCCACGGGGATGCAGGCGCGCAGGTAGCGGCGCAGCAGGGCCGTCGCGAGCCGGGGCTTGAGCAGGAAGGTGGAGGGCCGGGGTGTGCGGGGTGCTACGGGTTTCTCCGGGAATCGAGCGGGGGCGTGGGGGGCGCGGGCCCCGCGGGGCGCGGCGGCCCCCGCCGGTGAGGGGGGGCGGGCGCGGGCGGGG